>CAZARY010000006.1:0-24526 GCA_964487675.1 uncultured Clostridia bacterium
TTACAGAAATCCAGAAAATAGCCTGTTTATCGCCATTCATAAGCTGCCCATTTCATCTAATGGCCAAAATACAAAAAAAGCCTTCCCTTTTATCTCATCTTTGTGCACAAAGCCAACAGAGGTTGAACGACTATCCATACTGTTATTTCTATTATCGCCTAGAACAAAGTACTTCTCCTCAGGAATTTCTTCGGGCCCATATCGACCATTGTAGTCTGTTACCCTATAATCTTTTTCCACAGCTTGTCCATTTACATAAACTTGACCATTCTTAATTTCAATTTTTTCCCCAGGCAATCCAACAACGCGTTTAATGAAATCTTTATTTTCGGTATGTTCAAAAACAACAATTTCATGCCTTTCAGGGTCTCGAAAGCGGTAGATAAATTTGTTTACGACTAATCGCTCTGAATGTGATAAAGTGGGGTACATGGAGTCGCCTTCTACTAAAAATATTTCAACCACAAAATAGCGAAGCACCAAAGCAAGCAGTACAGCTATCAGTAAGGATTTTACCCATTCAAATATTTCTCTGCCACGCGCTGCTGTCATTATCTTGGCCTCCATAGTCAAGAAGGGACTCTCATAGTCCCTTCTTCTTTTTAACGTATGCCTTTTATTCGAGCGGCTTTTCCTTTCAATTTGCGCAGGTAATAGAGCTTTGCCCTTCTAACTTTACCACGCCTGCGTATCTCCATTTTCGCAATCCGCGGGGAATGTACGGGGAAAGTTCGCTCAACGCCCACTCCAAAACTCGTCCTTCTAACAGTAAATGTCTCCCTTAAGCCGGCTCCTTGCCTTCGAATCACTACTCCTTCAAAGGGTTGTTGACGCTCTCTTTTTCCTTCTATGACTTTTACATACAACCTAACCCGATCCCCGGGTTTGAAACTGGGCAAATCATCTCGCATTTGCTTTTCTTCTACTTTTCTGATCACATCGTCCATAGCTTGTACCTCCTTCAAAATCCATATACATACCTTTTGTTTGTATTCTTTGAATAAAAAATTTGTTTTAATTCCTTGATATTCCTCATGTTACAAAAATAATTATAGCACAGGGTGTGAGAGTTTACAACGGATCATCCATATGCTCCTTATTTTCCACTGTCTTTTCTTCTGCATAGATTTCTTCTAATAATGTAAGTTCTTCTTCAGTTTTATGTTTTTGGTTAAGTAATTCAGGTCTTCTTTTTAGTGTTCTTCGGAAACTTTCTTTGAGTCGCCATCGGGCTATCTTTTGATGATCTCCAGAGCATAAAATTTCCGGCACTTGGTGCCCTCTATATTCAAAAGGTCGAGTATAATGCGGGTGCTCTAGTAAATAGTCATTGAAGGAATCACTATCAATGGAAGTTTTGCCTCCTAAAACACCCGGTAAAAGTCTGGCGACTGAATCTAAAATAGCCATCGCTGGAATTTCTCCACCAGTCAAAACAAAATCCCCTAAAGAAATTTCTTCATCTATAAGTTGCTCCCGTACTCTTTCATCTACCCCTTCATAATGGCCGCATAAAATTGTAACACGTTGAAGAGTGCTGTATTCTCTGGCTTTTTCCTGATTATATACTTGGCCTTGGGGAGAAACAAATATTTTCTTCCAGTTATTATTGCATGTTTCTGTTTTCTCATATGTTTCCAGCTCATCAAATGCTCTGAAAATTGGTTCTGGTTTCATGACCATCCCAGCGCCACCACCATAGGGATAATCATCGACTCGCCGGTGTTTATCAAAAGAATAGTCCCTAATATCCACGAGGTTGACCGCAATAATTCCCCGTTCCAGGGCGTTGTGAATAATACTGTTTTCCAATATGCCATAAAACATTTGAGGAAATAAGGTTAAAATATCGAAATGCACCTTTATTCCTCCTCTACTATTAACCCCTCGGGGGGATCGACCATCATATAGCCCTGGTCAAAATCTATTTCCGTGACCACTTTTTTCAGGGCAGGGATTAAAATATGCTTTCGGTTCTCTTGACCGGGTGCAATTTCGTAGACATCATTACTGCCAGTTGGAAAAACATGAACTATTTCGCCAAGCCAGTTTCCTGATTGGTCATAAACATCAAGTCCTATGATCTCATCAATGTAATATTCGCCTTGCTGAAGCTCTGGCCGTTCGGCCTTTGGGATTTTTATCATCCAGTTTTTATACCCCTCCACCTGGTTAATATCATCCCATTCTTTAAACTTGACAATTTCCAATCCTTTATGTTTAAAAACAGAATCCAGCTTAGCTTCTATGCATTCACCGCTTGCATTGTTGACCAAAAAAACTCTTTCCAGTTGTTGAAATCGATCCTGTATATCAGATAGTGATAAAACCTTTAAGGCTCCTTTTATACCGTGGGTGCCTAATATCTCCCCTACAGCAATTAAATTCTTTTGTTCAGCCATTCATAACACTCCTATCCAAGCATCTGCAGGTACATTTACTGAACGATTTCAACAACCACCCGTTTGTTTTCTTTAACTGCTGCAGCACTCACCACCGTCCTCATAGCCTTTGCTATCCTGCCCTGTTTTCCAATGACTTTGCCCATATCATCCGGGTGCACTTTCAGTTCCAATACCATTGCTTTTTCCCCTTCAACTTCAGTCACAGTCACTGATTCTGGATAATCTACCAAAGATTTGGCTATATATTCTACTAATTCTTTCAAAATTCAGGCCTCCTTCGCTATTTATTCCATAACACCAGCCTGGATAAGTAAATTTTTCACTTTTTGTGAGGGTTTTGCGCCATGTTCTAGCCACTGCTTGGCTTTCTCTGCATCCAAGTTAAGGGTAACTGGGTTCGTTGTCGGATTATAATGTCCCAATTCTTCAATGAATTTGCCATCACGGGGCGAGTTAATATCAGCCACAACTATTCTGTAAGCCGGCTGTTTTTTTGCCCCTATTCTTTTCAATCTCATTCTTACTGCCATGATAAAATTTCACCTCCAGCATAATTTTATGATATTTTTTTGATATTCATATCATGAAGCCCTGTTACACGACATATATAGCATTTTAGTTATTAAATTTCATGATTATCTACTTTCAAGAGGTAGATCCAATGCTTTTAAAGCTATATATTTTGGTTAATAAGCTTCATGATTATCTGCCCCTAGCCAGGCATAAAAGGGAAGTTCTTACCCATTTTTCCTTTCTTTTTCTTCTTATCTAATTGCCCCATCTGTTTCATCATTTTTTTCATTTGTTCAAACTGTTTTAACACTTTATTGATATCCTGTACTCGGGTGCCACTTCCATTTGCTATCCTTTTCTTTCGGCTGCTGTTTATTATTTCTGGCCTATATCTTTCCTCTTTGGTCATAGACTGTATAATGGCCTCTACTTTTACGAGTTCCTTTTCATCCACAGACATGTTTTTCAGCTGTTTGTTTCCTGCCATGCCTGGCATCATATCCATTAGTTCATCCAGTGGACCCATATTTTTAAGTTGTTGTAACTGCTCTAGAAAATCCTCAAAGGTAAATGTTTGATCTCTCAGCTTTTTTTCCATTTCTTTCGCTTTTTGTTGATCCACTGTAGTTTCTGCTTTTTCTATTAAAGACATCACATCTCCCATGCCAAGGATCCGAGACGCAAGACGATCGGGATGAAACACTTCTATTTCTCCTATTTTCTCGCCGGTGCCTAAGAATTTAATCGGTTTGCCAGTAACTTTTTTCACAGAGAGGGCAGCACCTCCCCTGGTGTCACCGTCCAATTTTGTCATAAATATCCCAGTTAAATTGAGTTCCTCATCGAATTGTTCCGCTACATTAACCGCATCTTGACCTGTCATGGCATCGACTACCAGCAATATTTCCTGCGGAGTCACCGCTTGTTCTATCTGGGTGAGCTCATCCATCAATTCTTCATCAATATGCAACCGGCCGGCCGTATCAAAAAAAATCATGTCCATTTGGTTTTTTCTGGCATGTTCCACCGCTCCCCTGGCTATATCTACAGGATGATGATTTTCTCCCATGCTGAATACCGGTACATCAATTTGATCGCCCAGGACGTGAAGCTGTTTAATTGCGGCTGGACGCTGGGTATCACATGCGACCATTAATGGCTGCTTACCATCCCCTCTATATTTTTGCGCCAGTTTGGCAACCGCGGTTGTTTTACCGGTTCCCTGCAAACCTGCCAAAACAACTTTCGTCGGTGGTTTTTCTGCAAAATGAATGCCCTCGGTTTCACCACCCATCAACTGGGTCAATTCATCTTTCACAATTTTTATGACCTGCTGTCCTGGGGTTAAGCTTTCTAACACTTCTTCCCCAACTGCTCGCTCTTTTACATTATTGACAAATTCTTTCACAACTTTATAGTTGACATCTGCTTCCAGCAGAGCCAATCTAACTTCTCGCATCGCCTCTTTTACATCTTGCTCCGTCACTTTGCCTTTGCCTTTTAATTTGCCCAGGGTGTTCTGCAGTTTTTCCGATAATCTTGATAGCATTAAACTTCACCTCTTATCAATTCTTCAAGCAGCTTTAAACATTCATTGCGAGGAATTTCTTTATACTTGGAAATTATGTTTTTGAGTTCAAATAATTTTTTCTGTTGCTCTTTAAACATGGAAACAAGCCTTAGCTTATCCTCATAGGCCCATAATACTTCTTCCACACGCTGAAGTAAGTCATGCACCGCCTGTCTGCTGATGTTTTCCAGCTCTGCAATTTCCCCCAGTGAGAAATCTTCATAGTAATAGAGTTTAAATATATGTCTCTGTCTTGAAGTGAGCAGTTCACCATAAAAATCAAATAAAAGTACCACTTGATTCATTTTCTCAAGCATTCTGCCACTTCCCCGTTAAAGAGTGTCTGGTTTCATAAAATGATTTTCGGCGCTCTGTAAAGTGAGTTTGCTTTACAGAGTGAATTGTACAAAAAAAAATCCGCCGTGTCAAGATAATAGTGCCTCAAGAGATAATAGTGCCTCAAGTGCCTCAAGAGCTTCAAGAAAATAGTGCTTCAACAAATTGATCCGGGTCGAATGTCTGAAGGTCTTCCAAAGATTCACCAACACCAATATATTTAATGGGAAGGGATAGTTCATCCGCTAAAGCCACTATTATTCCACCTTTGGCCGTTCCATCGAGTTTGGTCATGATGATTCCAGAAACAGGTGTCACTTCCGAAAATAGCTTGGCCTGGGAGAGAGCATTTTGGCCGGTGGTTGCATCCAATACCAAATATACATCATGAGGTGGACACCCCATTTCTCGTTCAATCACCCGGTGGATTTTCCTGAGTTCTTCCATGAGATTCTTTTTATTGTGCAGTCGACCTGCGGTATCACAGATCAATTGGTCCACCTTTCTTGCCTTAGCCGCTTGTAGAGCGTCATAAACAACTGCGGCCGGGTCAGCGCCTTCCTTATGGGTTATAACGTCACTGCCAACTCTTTCTCCCCAAATTTGCAACTGATCAATGGCAGCAGCTCTAAATGTGTCAGCAGCAGCAAGGAGAACTTTCTCTCCGTTATTTTTGGCTCTATAAGCTAGTTTGCCTATCGTAGTGGTTTTGCCTACCCCATTAACACCAACGATTAAATTGATTTTTGGGCAACCAGATTCCGGCTCTAATGAGCGATTTTTTTGCGATAATATTTCTTTCAGTTCCTGTTTAAGTAATGCAAAGAACGCCTCTGAAGTTTTGATTTTGTCGGTTTTTATTTTGCTTCTCATATTGTCCACTATTTTCATTGTCGTATTTACGCCTACATCCGCACCTATCAATATGTCTTCTAATTCTTCAAACATGTCCTCATCTATTTCTTTCCCGGTTACTAGTTTTTCTACCCGGTATACAAAGTTTTGCCGTGTTTTTCCAAGCCCCTCTTTTAATTTTATAAAAAAACTCAAGAGATCACCTCCCAGTTACACTCAAGCACTTTCTATATCTTCTCTATCAAATTCCACACTCACCAGTTGGCTGACGCCGGGTTCAGACATGGTGACCCCGTAAAACCGATCCGCAGCCAACATGGTTTGTTTGCGATGGGTAATCACAATAAACTGCGTCCGTGCGGCAAAATTTCTCAAAAATTCCGTTAACACGTTTAAATTTGTTTCATCTAGTGAAGCATCTACTTCATCCAAAACACAAAAGGGAGACGGTTTTGTTTCATGTATGGCAAAAAACAATGCAATGACGGTCAAAGCTCTTTCACCGCTTGAAAGCAGCGATAATACTTGTTTCTTTTTGCCAGGGGGTTTGGCCACAATTTCAATGCCGGTATCAAGCAAGTTATTTTCATCTGTATATTTTAAATAGGCACTGCCTCCGCCGTATATTTCATTAAATACCCGTTGAAATGCCTGATCAATTTGGTGTAAAGTTTGGGCAAAACTATCCCTCATTGTTGTATTAATGCTTAAAAGCAGTTTTTTAAGGGACTTTTCCGCGGCCTCTAAATCACTCCTTTGTGCTTTTAAAAATGTCAACCTGTTTTTCACGCGTTCATGCTCCTTAATAGCTCCGAGGTTGACTTCTCCTAGCTTTTCAAGTTCTTGCTGCACTTCATTGATTTTTTCTTTATGTGATTTATAATCGGAAATTTCACTCATGTACGCTTTTGCTTCTTGATAATTTAAGTGATATTTTTCCTTTAATCGATCCAATGCATTCCGTATTTCAGTTTCTAATCTATTTTTGTGCATTTGGCCATCAGAGGTTTCCTTTTCTAGCTCTTTTTCCCGTGCGCTGTATTCTTTTTGTTTGCTTTCCAACGTTTCTATTTGGCTTTGTAACCCTTGTTTTTTCTCTTTTAAGTCATCTATTTGCCAACTTATTTGCTGCTCTTTATTATTTAGTTCCCTTTCTTTGTTTCGTATTTCTTTCCTTTGTCTACTTATGCTCGCCATTTTTGCTTCTGCCTCAGCAATACTGTTTATATAGGCTGGCAATTTATTGTGTTCTAGCTTGGCTAATCTCTGCTGTAACGTTTTTCCTTCACTATTGACATTTTCCAAGCGTTCATCCAGTTTACCCAGGTTTACTTCGTGTTCAGTTATGATTTGGTTTAACTGTTGATATTCCTCATCTTGTTTCAACTGCTGTTCAAGGTGATGAATCTTTTCCTTAAATTCTTTTTCCTGATTGCCAAATGTTTCAATCTCACGGCAGTTTTCTTCAAGCTGTGATTTGATGTTATCGTATTCGCTTTGCTTTTCTTTCAACTTGTAACCAATCAATTCTGATTCTTCTTTGATTTGTGCTTTTTCTTTTTTCAACTGTTCAAGCTCCATTTTGTTTTCCTGATAGTCTAGTTTTTGCTTTTCTATTTTTTCATAAAGTGTTTTTATTTGATCTTTTTTCCTCTTGATTTGATCTTGAAACGATTGCCGTTTCTCTTCGTAATGTTTTGTAAGTTCTTTTGCCTCGTCAATCCTTTTCTCAAGCTCATTTTTGTCTTCCATAGATAAAATGTTTTTATTGTTTCTATTGGCTGTTGCGCCTCCAACCATAGCTCCTCCAGGTAAAATTAATTCGCCTTCCAATGTTACAAGTTTGAGAGAAAATTTCAGAGCTCTGGCCAGCCTTCTTGCAAAATCTAGATTCTTTACCACAATGACTCTCCCCAATAGATAATCTGCCATCAACTGGTATCTATTTTTTACATCTATCAATTCATTAGCGAAGCCTTCAATGTCATGTTGAGCTATTACTTGCTTTTGATATTGATTCAAATATCGGGGAGATAATTGTTTTAATGGTAAGCAAGTAGCCCTGCCGAGTTTTTCGTTTTTCAAATATTCCAGCAAATTTTGAGCGGTTCGGTCATCTTCTGTAACGATATTTTGAACCGCTCCTCCTAATGCTGTTTCGATAGCCTGGGTGTATTTTCTTTTAACAGAAATGAGCTGTGAAACAGTTCCTAAAACCTTCTTCCAATTTTCTGGTTCCTTTTGTTTCTTTTTTAATACAGCCTGCACGCCTTTTGAAAACCCGTTTCCATCTAATTCTTCAAGCATTTGAGCACGCGATTTTAAACTAGAGATATCCTGGTATAATTTTTGAAGTTCATCCTCCACTTTTGCTCGTTCTTTTTCCTGTTGATTGACTTGTTCCCGGGCCATCTCAATTTCTTTGTTTAAACTATTTTGCTCCTTTTCAGCTTCTTCTTTTTTCTTTTCAAGATTCTTTTGACGCTCATATAAGGATTTACTGTTGTTTTGCAGCTCCTGCAATTTTGCTTGGCTCTCCGAAATTTCTTGTTCCAATCGGGTTTTTTCTCTTTGCAGATTTTCCTTTTGCGTGTTTGCCCGCTGCTTAGCGTTTATTACTTCAATCAAACTGGATTTTTGCTCTTCCAAATGGGCATCTTCCTGGGTCAATTGGGCAAGCTTATCTTGTGCCACACGCAATTTGTTTTTTTCCTTTTCTTTTTCGCGAGCCAGTTGATCTTTTTTATTATTTGACTGTTCCAATTGAATTTTCAATGCATGGATATCCTGATTTAATTGATTTTTTTCCCCCAATAAGCGCTTTTTTTCTTGTCTGGTATTTTTAAGCCTTTCATAGGCAATTTCAGCCTGACTTTGATTTTTTTCCTTCTGACTGATGAGATTTGTATGCTCCCGTTGAAGCATTTCCAAATCTTTCTCCAGATTAGTCAACTGGGTTTTATATTCTTGCAAGTAACCACTCAATTTTTTTGTTTTAGATCGTAGCTGCAGCAGGTTTTGCTCCGATTTTTCTTGTTTTTCGTTGACATCTTCCCATTTTGCTCTTTTTTCCTCTATAGTGTGACAAAACAGGTTTACTTCCAAAGTTTTTAACGCTTTTTGTAAATTGTAATATTTTCTGGCTTCATCAGCTTGTGCCCTTAATGGTTTTTCTTGGTTGGTTAACTCTTCAATTATGTCATATACTCGTGCCAAGTTTGTTTTCGTATCCTCCAGTTTGTTTAATGCTTCTCTTTTTCTTAGCTTATACTTAAGAATCCCAGCTGCCTCTTCAAACAAATATCGCCTTTCCTGAGGATTGGCAGTCAATATCTTATCTAATTCTCCTTGACTAATAATAGAATAAGTCTCTTTACCAATGCCCGTATCCATAAATATTTCTTGGACATCTTTTAACCGACAGGGATTATTGTTAATAAAATATTCACTTTCACCACTTCTATAAAATCTTCGCTTCACTGATATCTCTTCATAATCTAAATGAATAAAACCGGAAGAATTATCAAGGGTAATTGCCACTTCTGCTACATTCATTGCTTTTTTATTTTGGGTGCCGGAGAAAATAAAATCTTCCATCTTTTCCCCGCGAAGTGACTTTGTCCGCTGCTCCCCGAGCACCCATCGAATAGCATCACTTACGTTGCTTTTCCCACATCCATTTGGTCCTACAACGGCAGTGATCCCATCAGCAAATTCAAAAGTGGTCTTTTGAGGAAAAGATTTGAAACCCATCAGTTCTAATCTTTTCAGCATATGTACCCTCTCCTTAATTTGACAGGCAACAAAATACCTGCTTGTATTCACAAGCAGGCACGTCATTTGCTCGAGTCAATCCTCAATGCTTACTTTCTGCTCTGAAGATAAAATTTGATGGCCGTTCTTTCTTCCCCATCGATTTCAATATCTGTAAAAGCTGGTACACAAATAAGGTCTATGCCATTTGGTGATACGTAACCCCTAGCAATTGCAATAGATTTAACCGCTTGATTTACCGAACCTGCACCGACTGCCTGCATTTCTGCTTCACCGTGTTCCCTGACCAGCGCCGACAGCGCACCTGCCACAGCTTTTGGCTGCGATTTAGCAGAAACTTTTAGTACTTCCATGGTGTATAAAATCCCCCTTTATGTTGGAATGTTTAGTGTTTCCCCTTCCCTTATATCGAGCCCCTTTGTGAACCTCAAATTTTGTATCTGTAATCATTTTACCTTTTTGCTGCCAAAAAAACAACTTGATTTTAGCATTTTAACGTTTTTCTTTCCTAATTTTTTTCAGTGCTTTTTTTGCAGCTTCTTGCTCCGATTCTTTCTTGCTTTTGCCTCGTCCCTCTCCTTGAATCTGTCCATCAAGTAAAACTTGAGCAGTAAACAATTTATCATGTTCAGGCCCCTCTTCTTCCACAATTGCATAACTGGGGGTTTCACCACATCTTTCCTGGACTAATTCTTGGTACAAGGTTTTGAAATCACTCATTTTCTCTTCCGTAATATCTTCCAGCTGATCCTTCAACATATCCAAAATAAAGCTCCTGGCAATTTCAAAGCCGTGTTCCAGAAACACCGCCCCAAACAAAGCTTCTACAGCATCTGCTTTGATAGAAGGTCTATTCCGTCCACCAGTTGCTTCTTCGCCTTTTCCCAGCATCAGGTATGAGCTTATTTCAAGTTGATCTGCCACTTTTACCAAAGATTGTTCACATACCAGTTCCGCTCTGATTTTAGTTAATTCTCCCTCAGGAAGATCAGAAAACTTGTTAAATATAGCCTCACTTACTGCAAGCTCAAGAACAGCATCGCCTAAAAATTCCAAGCGCTCATTGTGTTCTACCAATTCTTTTTGTTCATGTGCATAAGAGGTATGTGTCATAGCCTGGGTGAGTATAGCATTATCGATCTTTAGCCCTAATTTTTCTTCTAACTCATCTATCTGGTTATAGTTAATCCCCATGATATCCCCTCTCAGCTACTCTTGCAGTTTTTCGAAAATTAGGGTTGCATTGGTTCCGCCAAACCCAAAATTATTTACCAACACAGCATTTAATTTGGCTTCTCTACCCTCTAAAGGCACATAATCTAAATCGCATTCAGGATCAGGGGTATGCAAGTTGATAGTTGGATGCACATATTGATGCTTCAAAGCTAAAACCGCTGCCCCACTTTCAATGCCTCCAGCGGCGCCAAGTAAATGACCGGTCATTGATTTGGTAGAGCTCACCATAAGGTTGTCTGCATGAGCCCCAAAAACTTTTCGAATAGCTAGGGTTTCCAGCTTGTCATTATATTCTGTTGAAGTGCCATGAGCATTTATGTAACCCACAGCTTCTTTTTCTATGCCTGCATCAGCTATGGCGTATTCCATACAAGCGGAAGCGCCCTCTGATTCAGGACAGGGCGCCGTCATATGATAAGCATCTCCACTCATGCCAAATCCCGTTAACTCAGCATAAATAGGCGCGTTTCGTTTCTCTGCATGCTCTAATGTTTCTAATATCATTACGCCAGCCCCTTCTGCAATCACAAACCCATCCCGGTCTTTATCAAAAGGTCGACTTGCCTTTTCGGGTTCTTCATTTCTAGTGGAAAGCGCTTTCATAGAAGAAAATCCAGCCACAGCCAGAGGGCTCACGGTGGCCTCTGCTCCGCCCGTGATCATAACCTGGGCATCACCGCGCTGCAAAATCTTCAAGGATTCACCAATAGCATGGGTTCCGGTTGCACAAGCCGTCACCATAGTCAGGTTAGGGCCCCGTGCGCCGAGGTCAATGGAAACTTTTCCTGAAGCCATATTCGCAATTAATTTAGGGATGAAAAAGGGGCTCACTTTTCTTGGCCCGCCATCAAGTAAATTTTTATGGCTTTCTTCTAGCGTCATCAACCCACCTATGCCTGTTCCAATAGATACCCCAACTGTTTCTCGATTATTTTCATTTACTTCCAAGCCAGCATCAGACACAGCCAGTTGAGCAGCTGCTGAAGCAAATTGAACAAACCGATCCATTCTTCGACTTTCTTTCTTAGAAAAAAAGTCTTGTGCATTAAATTCCGTGACTTCTCCAGCAATTTGAGATGGGTATTCAGAAGCATCAAAAGATTGAATTTTGTCAATACCGTTTTCTCCACGAACTAATGCCTTCCAATAATCTTCAACACCAATTCCCACAGGCGTCAGCACACCTAAACCAGTTACAACAACTCGATTCATGACTTCACCCACTTTCTTACGCGGAGTGCAGAACATCTAATGTTAAGTTATCTTGAGCTTTTACCCCAGGTCAAATTTGTGTTTCATTTTGCACAACTTATATCTTCATATAATCATCATCGACATCTAGATATAACAGAACAAACAGGTAAAATGATTATTTGACGAAATAACATATTTCTATAGCCAAAAATCATCAATCCTCCTAAAAAACACTCTTAGAAAAACAGTGTGAGCATCCCAACATTTTTACTGCTTCGCTTCAATGTAGTTTACCACGTCCTTTAGAGTGCGCATTTTCTCAGCTTCTTCGTCTGAAATTTCCATATCAAATTCTTCTTCCAGTGCCATAATGAGTTCTACGATGTCTAGTGAATCAGCTTCCAAGTCATCGGTGAAACTCGCTTCCATTTTCACCTGTTCTTCATCCACCCCAAGTTGATCCACCACTATTTCTTTTACCCTATCGAAAGTTGCCAATCCTTTCACCTCCTTTTTAGATTTTGAACGACCAAATCAATTCTGGAATGGGTTTGGTGAAAAATGCCACATATAATGTAACATTGTCGCCTACATAACCATACCACCATCTACATGAATCACTTGACCTGTCAAATAAGACGCTTCATCGGCAAGGAAAGACACAACCCTGGCCACTTCTTCTGGCGACCCATATCTTCCCATGGGAATTTGCTGCAGCATTTGCTCTTTCATAGACTCGGATAAATTGCTTGTCATTTCTGTGTCGATAAAGCCTGGCGCAACTGCATTCACCCTAATACCACGGTTGGCGAACTCACGGGCTAAGGTTTTGGTGAATCCTATAACCCCTGATTTGCTGGCTGCATAGTTAGCTTGACCAGGGTTTCCTGTCACACCCGCCACGGAAGACATATTAATCATGGACCCTGTTTTTTGTTTTAACATGGCCCGAGTAAAAACTTTACTACAATTATAAACGCCCGTCAAATTCACATCAATCACTTTCTTAAAATCTTCCGGTTTCATCCTAATAAAAAGTTGGTCCTGGTTAATACCTGCATTATTTACCAATACAGCTGGTGTGCCAAGCTCTTTATTTACATATTCCCCCATATCTTGGATGGCAGAATAATTTTCCACTGGGGCCTGGTATAGCTCTCCTTCTCCTCCTTGTTCCTTCAATGCTTCCAGGGCTTTCATTGCTGCTTCCTGGTTTGAAGTATAATTGATGACAACGTAATAACCTTTTTTTGCAAGAGATACGGAAACAGCTCTTCCTATGCCCCTTGACCCCCCAGTAATGACGGCGATACTACTCATTAATAGCTTCCTCCTTTTGAGAAATTAGTTCCGATAAATCCTCTTCCTTGTCTACAGATATTTTAAACACTTTTTTGTCCATCTGCCGAATTAATTTCAGCATCGTGTTTTTGGGGCCCACATCGATAAATGCATCGTATCCCATATTCAACAGTTCATTAAAAGATTGGTAAAGCAATACGGGGGATTTTACTTGCTGGATCAGGTTTTCTCTAACTTCTTCTGCGCTCTCAAACGGTTTACCTGTCACATTTGAAATCACTTTTATTTTGGGGGAATTGATGGTAACATCTTTCAGTACTTCTTCTAATTTCCTGGCAGCTGGCTCCATCAATTCACAATGGAAAGGCGCACTCACGGAAACATCTTTTTCTTTTTTGGCTCCTTTTTCGCGACAAAACACTTTAGCTTTTTCTACAGCTGCTTTTTCTCCTGAAATAACCAGCTGTTTTGGTGAATTATAATTTGCCGGCACCACATGTCCCCCGGTTACTTTCCTGGCTTCTACGCAAGCCTCTTCTACTTTTTCCTGGGGAAGCCCTAGAATAGAAATCATCTTCCCTTGATTTTCCGGCACCGCTTCCTGCATATATCGTCCTCTCTTTTGAACGATGCTTAATGCCTCATCAAAATTCAGTGCCCCTGCTGTGACCAAAGCACCATACTCTCCAAGGCTTAAGCCGCAAGCTGCACCAGGGTAAAAGCCCAGCGCCATTAATACTCTCGTTGATGCCACAGAGGTGGTTAAAATTGCAGGTTGTGTGAGTTCAGTCCGCTTCAGTTCTTCTGCTTTCCCGTGAAATATTTTATTGCTTATGGCATAGCCCAACACTTCATCTGCTTGTTTAAATGTATCCTTTGCTATGTCGTATCTATCAAATAAAAATTTTCCCATTCCTACATACTGGGCACCTTGCCCAGGAAACAAAAAAGCTACATGATTCATGATCAATCACCCTGCCTTTCTAACAATCCAGGATCTAACGTATTCATTACTTCTCGGGCTTCAACAACGATCTCCTGGATAATGGCTTCCGCTGTTTTTTCCTCATGGATAAGTCCTGATATTTGGCCCGCCATAACAGAACCTTGATCGATATCTCCCTGATTTACTGCCCTAGATAAAGCACCAGCTCCTAATTCTTCTAGTTCTTCTAAGGTAGCCTTGGCTTCTTCCTGTCGTAAAAATTCTTTGGTTAACTTGTTTTTTATGGACCTTACGGGGCGACCGGTAGAGCGTGCGGTCACTACCGTATCGCGGTCTTTTGCTTTTCTTATTGCATTCTTGTAATTTTTATGAGCCGTGCATTCCTGGCATAAAACAAATCTGGTTCCCATTTGAATGCCTGCTGCGCCTAACGCTAAAGCAGCCGTTAAACCTCTTCCATCAGCAATACCGCCTGCAGCAACCACAGGAACTGAGACAGCGTCTACTATCTGGGGAAGCAGCGCCATAGTGGTTTGTTCTCCAATATGGCCGCCAGCCTCTGTACCTTCCACAATTAACGCATCCACATTTTGCTTTTCCATCCTTTTGGCCAGGGCAACAGAAGGAATGACGGGAATGACTTTTATCCCGGCTTGCTTTAATTTGTCCATATACTTAGCCGGATTCCCAGCCCCTGTAGTCACCACCGGAACCTGTTCTTGTACAACAAGGTCCACCATTTGTTCCACAAAAGGTGATAAAAGCATGAGATTTACCCCAAAATTTCTTTGAGTAGCCCTTCTGATTTTATGAATCTCTTCTTCTATGACATCCGGAGGGGCATTGCCAGCACCAATCATCCCAAGTCCCCCGGCTTCTGAAACCGCTGCAGCCAACTTACCTGTAGCTACCCAAGCCATGCCACCTTGTAAGATGGGGTACTGAATATCTAGGGTTTCCATTAACAGTCTAGTATTTCTCAATATAGAGAACCTCCTTCCTGTGCTTCTTACACCTTCACAAAATCAAATATGCAAATATGCTTATCATTTTACGGCCACCTGAATATGCACGAGCCCCAGGTTAAACCACCGCCAAATCCCACCAGGGCAATTAAATTGCCAGACTGTATTAAGCTTTTTTCCAAGGCTTCATCTAAAGCCACAGGTATTGAAGCTGCCGACATATTACCAAAGCGATCTACATTAACATAGGTTTTTTCCCACGTAAAACCCAATCTATTCAGAGCGGCACTAATAATTCTGTGATTTGCCTGGTGTGGGATAAATAGATCTACGTCATCAGCTTTTTTTTGGATTTGCGCCAATGATTTTTCTGCAGTATCCCCAATCACTTTAACAGCAAATTTAAAAACTTCATTGCCCTGCATTTTAATATAGTGTCCTTTATGATCCAGGGTTTCCTGACAAGTTGGCTTACGAGAGCCTCCCGCGGGCTGCATAAGTAATTCACCCTTAGTGCCATCCGCACCCAAATCATAGGCCACTAACCCTCGATCGGGTGCTGAAGTCGGTCCCAATACTGCTGCGCCAGCGCCATCTCCAAAAAGGACACAGGTGCTTCTATCCTCCCAGTCGGTTATTTTTGAAAGCGTTTCAGCACCGATCACCAGAATATGCTTATATGTACCGCTTTTAACAAACTGATCTGCTATGACAAGACCATATAAAAAACCTGTGCAAGCAGCTTCTAAGTCAAAAGCGCACGCATTAAAGGCTTCAATATTTTTCTGGACAATACAGGCAGTAGAAGGGAAGGCCATATCAGGGGTGACTGTGGCGACCATAATGCAATCTAATGCTTCGGCAGATATACCGGCTGCTTGCATCGCTTTTTCAGCTGCCTCCGTAGACAGGTCAGAGGTCGCTGTGTGCTCATCAGCAATTCGCCTCTCCTTGATTCCTGTCCTGGTGGTAATCCACTCATCACTCGTTTCCACCATTTTTTCCAAATCACAATTTGTTAAAACCTTTTCAGGTAAGCTTCTCCCCGTTCCTAAAATTTTCATATTATTCATTTGTGATAACTCCTTTCTTTATTTCCTGGGCAAATGAAGTTAACACTTCATGTTTTATGAATTGGTACCCTTGTTTAATAACCGCATTTTTAAAAGCTGTACTGCCTGAGGAGCCATGACTTTTTATGAGCACACCATCAATTCCCAAAAAAGGAGCGCCCCCATATTCATTATAATCGAAACGATTACTAATCTTTTTTAAACCTGGTTTTAAGAAAATAGCACCTATTTTACCTCGCGTATCAGCAGTAAACTCTTCCTTCATCGCATGAAACATGTTTTTGCCCATGCCTTCCATAAACTTCAACAAAACATTGCCCAAAAAGCCATCACAAACCGCTACGTCAATTCCTCCAGATAAAAGATCTCGGGCCTCAATGTTTCCAATGAAATTTATAGGCGCCTGTTCTAACATTTGATAGGTTTCCTTGGCCAGGGTATTCCCTTTGCCGGGTTCTTCTCCCACGTTAATCAACGCTATGCGGGGGCTTTTTCGCCCGAGCACTTTCTCAGCATAAAGGCTACCCATGATGCCAAAATCTCGAAGGTGCTCTGGTTTGGGATCCATGGTTGCCCCCACATCCAAAACAACTGTACCGCGTCCATCAAATGTGGGAAATATTGGCGCCAGGGCAGGCCTTTTAATACCAGGCAAACGGCCCACTTTTATCAGGCCGCCCGCCATAAAAGCCCCAGTATTACCAGCACTAATCATTGCGTCTACCTCTTTGTGTTTCACAAAATCCATACATTTTACCATGGAAGCATCTTGCTTCTTCTTAACAGCGTATGTGGGATTTTCGTCGGGGCCAATCATTTCACGAGCATCAATAATTGTAATGCGATCAGTCTTTATTCGTTTTTTTTCATAACCCGCAAGTTCTTTTTCTATAAGTTCTTTTTGACCCACTAGAAAAACTTCTAAGTCATTAACTTCTTCTAACGCATGTATCACACCCTCTACGGGTGCCGAAGGAGCATGGTCTCCTCCCATAACGTCAACCGCGATTTTTAACATGCTATCCCCCCAGTGTCTAAAAAGGTGCCCTGTAGTTTGTATTCACCTCATTCACCAATAAACCAAGCGACTATTTAAGAACAGCCGTGCTGAAAAGTTGTTTTGCGAATTAGGTTTGATAGTTGAATTTAACAAAAATAACGTATGCTTGTTCTACCTGATTATTTTATTATTATTTGATAGGCAGTATATAATATATCAGATTAAATTACAAGAAAAAAGCACCCTTTAAAACGAAGGGTGCTTGTCTATTTGGTTTATGTTTCTATGACTTCCTCTCCCCGGTAGTGCCCACAACTGAGGCAAACGCGATGCGGCAGTTTCTTCTCCCTGCAGCGCGGACAATCTACAAAATGCGGGGCTTTTGCTTTTTTTTGAGCCCGTCGTTGATTTTTCTTAGTTTTAGATGTTCTCTTTTTGGGTACGGCCAATGTTTCCACCTCCTAAATATATCCTTTTGAATATGATCATTGATTTGCTAGAGTTCGCCTTTTAACTTTTGAAGTTTAGCCAAACGGGGATCTATATCTTTTTGTTGGCAATTGCAGCTTTCTTCTGCGAGTTTCGCACCACATTTGGCGCATAGGCCTGGACATTCTTCTCTACAAAGTATCTTAGGGGGTATAGCTAAAATAAGCATCTGACGGAAGAAATCGGTAAGGTCCAATTCGTTACCGCTAAAAGTCTCAATTTGGTAAAGATCTTCTTTCTCAAGCACAATTTCCTCTTCGTCTTCTTCGTCATTTTCCTGTTCAAGCTCATCTTCCAAACTTTCTCGCTGCCTAAACTCTTCCTGGAAACTGGTAAATATTTCTTTTTCCACGGGATCAAGACATCTATGACATTCATCTTTATAATTTGCAGTAATTTGTCCGGTTACTAAAATCCCATTTCCTGTAAAGGTGGCTGTAAATTCTGCAAATCCAGTGAATAAACAATCTTTTAATTCCTCCGGTGGGTCTACCTCCAATTGATAATGCTTAGATCGATCTGGTGAGCTTTTTAATGCGTTCAATAAAACTTTCATTTCAATGATCCTCCTATCCCCCTGTAAACAGGTTATATTATAATTAACCCGAAATTTTTTGTCAAGGGAATAATCCCTCCTCCCATTTTATGAGATAATACATAGGACCACATAAACTGCAAGGGAAACTCATTTCAATGCGCTATTATTATTTCCTCTATTTAATTGGAAGGATAACACACTCTAAGAAAAGAAACAATATTTAAACGGAGGTGCTGAATTTCGATGAAAGGGCTTGGCATAATAGCAGAATATAATCCGCTTCACAATGGACATCTTTATCACATAAAAAAAAGTAAAGAAGCCGTGAATCCAGATTTCGTGATGATAATAATGAGCGGAAACTGGGTCCAAAGAGGAGAACCTGCTATTTTAGATAAATGGCAAAGAACCTCCCTTACTTTAGAACACGGGGCCGATTTGGTGATTGAATTACCATTTATATGGGCAACTCAAAGCGCGGCAGAGTTCGCCCATGGAAGTGTCTCCTTATTACACGCCTCTAACGTTATTCACTATCAGTCATTCGGCAGCGAATCAGGGGATTTGTCTACCCTAAAAAAAGCAGCCAAAGTTTCTCTCAACGAACCTCCTGAGTTTAAAAAAACGCTTCAGCAAACCTTAAAACAAGGTAAAACCTATTCCGAAGCACTTTCCAACGCTTTACAGCTATCAGACCTGGCATCAAACGATATCTTAGGAATAGAATACTTAAAAAGCCATCTAAAGCTAAACAGTCCCGTAAATTGTTTAACCATCCAAAGAATTGAAAGTTCATATCATGATACGCATTTATCCGGATCTTACAGCAGTGCCACTTCTATCCGGGCAAATGTCCAAGCACAAGCCTGGAAAGAAGTATTTCCAGCCTTGCCAAAAGATAGCTATGACGTGCTTTATCAGGCCAGTGAAAGCTGTGTGCTGCCGCATTTTACTGATTTAGAAAAATTTATTTTATATAAGTTGAGAATTTCTTCAACGCGTCAATTGAAAAGATTTATTGAATGGGAACCAGGGCTTGAGCACCGATCCGTCAAAGCTGCCATGCAGTCCAGCTCTTTTGATGAATTTATTTCTCGTCTTAAAACCAAGCGCTATACCCGTACTCGATTAAACAGGTTTTTACTACACTGCCTGTTAGAACTTACCGGAAAAGAACTAAAAAAATTCAATAAAATAAATCCGCCCTATCTTAGGGTTTTAGGCATGAACACAAAAGGAAGAAAAGTTCTGCGACATATGAAAGAACACGCTCATCTACCCATACTGACCCGTCCTGCCCGTGAGCTAAGGCGCCTTTCACCTAGCTGCCGTGCCTGCTTCAATTGGGAAGCAAAAGCTTCTGCTTTATATGATTTGTTGATCTCCCATCGAGGTGACAAAGAATTTACAGAAACACCTATTTTAATAAACGGCATGCCTAAAAATGGCTAACGGGTATCTAATCAAATCTACTAAAGGGTGTCGAGAAATTCTTGGGCCTGTTCCACGTTATTGATCTCTATAACGTCTATTGCACGCGCTGACTCCCTGGCTTCAGAATAATTATCACCTGGAACGAGAAAGTAGTCTGCTCCTTCTTGTTCTGCAGCTCTCACTTTATGTTCCACGCCACCCACAGGATTTATGGAGCCATCTAGGGAAACAGCCCCTGTGCCTGCAATTTTTTTCCCCGCCGTCAAGTCTTCTTCTGTCAGTTGGTTCATAATTTCTAACACAAACATCAATCCTGCTGAAGGCCCCCCGATTCTACCTGTATCAAAATTGATTGTTACAGGAAGAACGGGCTCCCAGTTCTTAGTTTGAATATAAATGCCTAAATAAGATTTGCCTGATTTTTCTGGATGTTCTGCCGTAGAAATATTTTTTTCAATCAGTTGTTCATCTCTTTTCACAATTAAGGAGATCTTTTCCCCCACAGGATAATTTTCAACCTGGCTGACCAATTGATCAGCCAGGTATATTTCCTCATTCTCTGCCTTTTTGATTACATCGCCTTTTATTAAATGATTTTCAGCTGGACTATCTTCTTCAAGCTCTACCACTTCTACCCCTTCGCCGGCAAATTCCACTTCATAGGTAAGCGTTTCTAGGGCAACTATCCTAGCTGTATCTTGGCTGTCCTCCATCCGCTGCTGCATCAGTTCGTTATACTCATCTCGATCCATATCCGGAGGAATGACTTGTTCCCTGGGACGCAATTCAATGTAAGGATGAAAGAAACCATAAACAATCGTCAAACCATTGGCAGTATTTTTACTCACCGTTGTCAAAAAAATATTGCCATAATCCTGCCTTTCGTTAATAACTTCAATGCTCTTTTTCAGTTCTAATGAAGAGCCAGATTGAACCAAATAATACCCTGGATCTATAGACCAAAGCAGCAAAATAAAAACAACCAGGGCGCCGCTTAGTATAAACCAGGCTATATTGTGTAGAATAAATCTCTTCATGAAGTCTGAACGCCTCCAACCAATGCTTTGATTTCCGGTAAGGCCCTTAAACATGCATTTTCCCCAGCTTCTATCGCTTCTTCTGCCCGGTGAAATTGGTTGGGACTGATTTCTTCCACATTGGGTTGAATTAAAAGGTCGCTCTTTGTATGCTTAAATTTCACCAGCTCAGCTTGCATAATATTCATCGATTGCACAATCACATCAAATATACTATCTATCGATTCTCTGGCTGCCATAGTGCTTACATCTACAGAAATGACTTTGTTTGCGCCCAACTCACGGCACAAGTTCACCGGCAATCGATCAAGAACTGCCCCGTCAACAAGCATCTTACCCTGCGTTTCGAATGGATCGAAAACCCCGGGGATAGATATGCTTGACCGAATCGCTTCAGCTAAACTTCCATCCTTATGAACCACTTTCCGACCAGTTATTAAATCAGCGCTCACGCAAGCGAAAGGTATTTTTAGGGTTTCAATCTTCTCGCCTTTCGAAAGCATTTTAAGAATTTTTAGTATTTTGTCTCCTCGAATAAAACCTTTGCGGGGAACACCTATATCAATCCATTTTTTTTGGGCAATATTTAATGCTAAACCCTCTTGCATATCAGGTCCTATACCGGCGGCATAGAGTCCCCCTACCAAACTCCCTATGCTGGTTCCCGTGATAAACTCAATAGGGACATCATGGGCTTCTAACACTTTCAACACCCCAATATGCGCTAGCCCTTTGGCTGAACCCGCGCTCAGCACCAACCCTATTTTTTGGCTGCCCAATAGTAACCACCTCTAAAAACGAAATTGACCGTATTAATGCTATTTATAAGATTATAAGATTACCTGCTTTTTTAGGGAAGTTTTTTCTTTTTATTTGGTGGTGAATTAATCTGGTTATGATTCATGTTTCAACGCCACAATTATCTTTTTTTCAAAATATAATCGTGAATTGACTCTGGAATCATATCCTCAATACACCCATCAAAAGAAGCGACCTCTTTTACAATACTTGAACTTAAAAAAGAGTACTGGTAACTTGTCATCATAAATATGGTTTCTATATCCGGTGCCAATTTCCGATTCGTGAATGCCATTTGCATTTCATTTTCAAAATCAGAAATCGCTCTAAGTCCCTTGATAACGATCTTTGCTTGTTTACTTCTAGCATAATCCACCAGCAGCCCTTGAAAATCATCAACTTCAACGTTTGGGAACTCCTTTGTAGTAAGTGCCAACATCTCTTTTCTCTCTTCCAGATTAAAAAGTGGGTTTTTTTCTGGGTTGTTTAAGACAGCCACAATGACTTTGTCAAATATATAGCTTGCTCTTTTAATGATATCAAGGTGGCCTTTAGTTGGAGGATCAAAACTTCCTGGGTAAATTACTTTTTTCATTAGTATCCCTCACTCCCCTCACTCCTTATCACTAAGAAATATAATATGGTACAAAAAAAGTCACCATCGTTTGCCCATAACGCTTTGTCTGCCAAATGCGCCAATAATGCAATTCTTTAAAAATCTGCTCCTTGGGTGGGGCATGTTCCAAAATTAAAATGCCATCTTCACTGATTATATTGAACAAGAGTTCGTTTTCCAATATTTCCCTAATTCGTGTATATTGATAAGGGGGATCCGCAAAGATTATGTGGAAAACCCCTTGATAATCTTTATAGTGCTCTTTAAGCCAGGTAAACACGTCTTTCTTAAAAACCAAGCCTGCCTTTTCATACTCACAGGATTTCAGATTTTTCCATGTTATATTGTATGCCGTCGAATGATTATCAATAAATACAGCCGATTTTGCACCCTGACTCAATGCTTCTAAACCCAAGTTACCAGTACCACAAAAAAGGTCTAGTACAAATGCCCCTTTTATACGGGCCTGAATGATATTGAAAATTGCTTCTTTAGTTTTTGCGCCTGTGGGCCTGATCTTTGTATTTTTCTTCCCCATATAAAGTTTTTTACCTTTTACTTTACCGGCAGCAATTCTCATCTAGATCCTTCCTGAAAAATATATTGATTTACAATGAAGATTATCTAGTGTCCAAATCAAAGCCAAATGAAAGATTTAATCATTAAATCATGCAAACCCCTACAGCTCCAGGGCCTAAATGAACCCCAATCACAGGACCAAACATGGTTGTGGTTATTTTATCACAATTGAAGTTTTGATTGATATTTTCCATAATCGGCTCAATAGGCTCTTCTATATCACTGTAAAGAATACCAGCAGTTACATGATGACTCGATTTTTCTTCCTTTAATAGCTCATAAATTTGTTTGACTGCTTTCGCTTTGCTCCGAGCCTTGGTTTGGGGTAAAACCTCCCCCCCTCGGATAGTTAATACAGGTTTTATGCCTATGAAGCCGCCCAACATCGCCTGAGCTTTTCCAATTCTGCCGCCTTTTCTTAGGTATTCCAGGGTATCTACCATAAAATAAATTGACGTTTTCTCTTGATATCTTTTCAACTCATTTTTTATGTTTTCAATTGGTGCACCCTTCTCGGCCAATTGTGCTGCGTAGCGAGCCATAAATCCCAATGGCAAAGAAGCAAACCCCGAATCAAAAACATGTATGCTCCGGTCTGGGAGCATTTCTTTGGCGATATTTGCTGACTGGATAGTTCCGCTTAGTTTTGAGGAGATGTGTATGGAAAGAATTTGATCACCACGGTCAGATATTTCTCGGTAACATTTTTCAAACGCATCTGGAGATGGCTGGGAAGTAGAAGGATGCACCTCCGCTTGCTTGAGTTTTTTATAAAATTCCTGAGAAGAGATCTCAATTTTATCCAAATAGCTCTCTTCACCAAAGTTGACATTTAAAGGGACGAATTCAATCCCATAATGAGTCAACTCTTCTTCCGGCAAATCGCAAGTGCTGTCTGTAACTATTCTAATCATTGTAATCCCCCCTTCAGGGAATGTACTGCAAACCAGGGCATTTATTCTACTGAAAAGTTATAAAAATAAAGTGGTTGACCGCCATAGTGAAGTTCTACTTCACAATCTTGAAATACTTGGGACAACTCCTCTACAAATTTTTCGGCTCTTTCACTTTCAATGTCTTCCCCGTAATAAAGGGTGATGATCTCATGGTCTTCTTTTATTACATCTTGCAAGGCCTGCTTTAATACTCGTTCCGGTTCTTCCCCCACCGTTTTGATTTCATCATTTATCAGAGCAATAATATCATCTTTTTTTATTTCCAAGTCACCGTAATTACTATCCCTAACCGCATAGGTTACTTCACCTGTGAAAATTTCGGCTGTGCTCTCTTCCATCTGCTTCTTTGCTTCATTTAAGTCATCTTCTTCCGGGTCAAATGCAATCATTGCACTAATCCCTTCAGGCATGGTTTTAGTCGGGATAACCACCACTTCTTTTTCAGCAATTTTTTTGGCCTGTTCACACGCTAATATGATATTTTTGTTGTTGGGTAAAACAAGGACTTTATCATTTAGCGTTTCATGTATTTTATTCAAGATGGTTTCCGTACTAGGATTCATCGTCTGTCCGCCCTTTATGACATGTTCCACACCTAAACTGGTAAATATATCAGCAAATCCATCACCAGATACCACCGCTATTACACTTATATTCGCTTCAGGCTGTTTCCTCTGAACTTGTTCAGTATTTTGAGATTCCACCTCGGCCATTTCAGATATTCCCGTTTCTATTTCTGTGGCATGTTTTTCGGGCTCTAATATTTTAGCATTATGCTGTTCTTTCATATTATCTATTTTGATATGAGTAAGTTCTCCATACCCGATAGCCTGATCCAAAACTAGTCCCGGACGGTTGGTGTGAATATGTATTTTCACCACATCTTCCGCATCTACCACCATCATAGAAT
>CAZARY010000007.1:0-24366 GCA_964487675.1 uncultured Clostridia bacterium
ACATTGCTCAAACATTGCTCAAACAATATTCTTACAATATGTGAACACTGCCATACACTGAAAAATTATAGACAAATTGAGGGCAGAGGAGGTGGTTCATGCTGCAGTGAGAAAATTTTATGTTGATGGGTAAAAACAGCTGACATGGAAGCGAATGAAACAGGTGACATGGAAGTGAGTGAAGGTGATGGAAATGCATTGCAGTTAAAATTAATTTCAAAAAACTCCTAAAAGGAGGTTTTGTTGAATGGCTTTAGTTTTAATTCCCTTGCTGTTATTATTTATTATCGTTTTGGCACCGATTCCCAAAATAGGTAATGAACCACGAATTGGGCTTTTGGTAGCTGCCGTGGCTGCCGCAATTTTGGGTGGATTAGGCCCTGGAGAGTTTGTTACGGGCGCCGTCGATGGCATTGACACCCTTGCTTGGGTTATCGGGCTTTCAATTTTTGGCAGTATCTACGCGCAAACTCAGATTCGCCTGGGAACGATGGATACCGTACTCAATTCATTTAGGTCTCTATTTGGCTACACGCCTAAGGGGCTAGTGGCGGCAGTTATTCTGACCCTGGTGTTGGCGGGCTCTCTCCTTGGAGACGCCATAGCCGTGGCAACGGTGATCGGAGTTCTGGTTATCATGGCTTTGAGGGAGCTGGAAATGACTCCGGAACAAATTGGAACAACCATTTTGCTCGGTGGGATCATCGGCTCCATTATGCCCCCCATTACACAGGCTATCTTCCTTTCTTCGGCCCTAGTGGATGTTGATCCCGGACCGGTGGTAACTGTAGGTTATATTACTGTTGGTATAGGTGTTATATTAGCGATTATATTGGCTTCATTTTTTGTTAAAATTAAACAACTGCCGGAAGATTTGATTCCATCTCGCAAAGTGTCAGAAATCGTTAGTGAAGAATGGAAACAATTGGTCCCCCTTGCTATTTTGGTCATATTTGTTGTAGTCAGGGCGCTTGGCGGTGAAGAACTTATAATCCCAGGGTTGTATGGTTTGGTTATGGCCGTTGATGAAATATTTGTTACAGTCTTTGGCGGTATCCCCATTTTAGGCGGGATTGCTTTCCGCGTTACCCAGGCCTTGATCGTGGTTACCATTATCAGCTATATTTTCAAACCGGTTCGCGAAAAAGGCGCGGAATCTATTACCGAAGGACTGAAGCGTGTGTCTAAAACCGTGCAAATTCAGCTGGCGGCTGGTGTTATGGTGGGAATGTTTGCCGCAGCTGGCGTTGTTGACCGGGTTATAGAAATCACCGAAGGATTAGGCCATCAGATCGTCACCTTTGGCGGCGGCATAAGTTTAGCGGTGTTGGGCATGCTAACCGGATCTCAAACGACCGCTCAAAATACCATTGTCCCTCTCATGGGTCCTATATTGACTGACACCATAGGCATTTCACATGAAGCAGCGGCCTTGGGTGCCAGCCATATTGCGGCAGCAGGCCAGACATTTCCCCCGGTTTGTTTAACGGCTTTTGTCGTAGTTGGGATTGTGGGCGGTGTGATTAATGAAAAAGTGGATCCAGTTCGTGTTATGATTTATGCCTTACCCGTCACCCTCTATTTCATTATAGTTGGATTTATCGCCTGGTTTGGATTTATCATGTAATTTCATTTCTGATGTGAGGCATCAAATGGTTGATCTGTGTGATTTCAAAGAAAAAAGTCCCCGGCTCTATTAGCTGGGGACTTTTTTCACTGTTAGATATTTCTTATAGTTTCATGATTGCACTATATTTTTATGGTTTTACTAGGGGTGTACTAATTTTTCATGGGTGCACTTTCATAGGTGCACTATGATGGTATTATATCGTGATATTGAGCTTGTGAGTAAGCGATTTAATTATGATGTTACTTTTTCCAAAGTCTCATCAGAAGGCTTATTGGGGATTTCTGCAATTTTGTCGGAACCATGCCAGAATATGGATTTATCTTCGCCCGTAATCTCGCCAATAATTGCAGCAGCGGCGTTTTGAGCTTCCACTGCTTTTATGACTTCCTCAGTGTGGTGATCTGGAACCTGCAGCAGCATCCTGCCCTGGGTTTCGCATATCAAAGTTTCTTCTGGGGAGATATTATTAACTTTTGAGGGAACCGCTGAGAGGTCAACTTCAGCGCCAAGACTGCCAAATCGTGCGGATTCACAAACGGCCGCACCGATACCGGCTGCGCCCAGGTCAGAGCACGCATTTATCTTCTCGGTTTTGAAGGCATGAATTGCGGCATCCATGGTAATCTTTTCAGGTTCAAAAAGCGCCTTGGCGGGAAGAAGCTGGGAAACCAATCCGGCCCTGTATAGGGTGTCGTTCCCATCTATTCCGGTTTCACCCACAATAATGAGCTTGTCTCCTATGGATTTGGCTGGTTTAGTCAGGGGCTCCTGGCTGACTTGTTTGCCTATAACGGTTAGCACCACTGCCGGGACAATGTCGTTTAATGAAGTGGAAAAGCCGCCGCCAGCAACAAAAACATCCATGTTCTCGCACATATCCCTTATGCCTCGAAGGAGTATGTTTAATCTATCCTGGCTGGTCATAGTTTCGCATGTTCCGCAGGTGCATCTACCTTGAAAACCACAGGGCCCTACAATTACTGAATCTTCCAAGGGTCGGGTACCAATAAAGTCCAGCAAAAATAGAGGCCTTGCTCCCATGGCCACCACGTCCCTCATGGCTCCGCTAGCCCCTGTGGCCGCGCCATCATAAGGCCTTGGTACGCAGGGTGAACAGTGGCTCTCCATTTTAGCGGCAATGTAGCCTTCACGAGTTTCAGGGCTGCCTATATTGACTACAGCCGCGTCGTCATTTGCATCGGGACCAATTATTAGCGTGTTGGCCCAAGTCTTTGCGACCTGATCATTTAAACGCTTGAAAGCACCAAAATCAATGGCTTTATCCGTGTTGTGGTGTAAATGAATAAACAAGCCGTGTATTAGGGCCTTCTCCACTTCATTCATAATATAAAACCCCCTTGAAAATGTAGAATGATTTGAATACTTTGCATTCATACTGATTTAATTATAAGCCAATGAAGAGGGAAGAGTAAAGCAAAAACAAATGGGAATCATCAAATGTTGATAAACATTGAATCTAAAAAAAACTCAATAAAGCTGTAAATTCAGCTTTTGTTATGTTATTATCCTGTTAAGGCAGTGCGAAATTGACGATTACGAGAATATCAAGCAGAAAGCCCACTGCTTTAGCTGTGAAAGTATGTCAAGGGTCATCATAGATTTGGTTTGTTGTTTTGTTGTTAAGATACTGATTTTAATTGTAAATTATTGGAGGTTTTTATCTTGCGAAGTAAGTTGACTGTTGGGGTTATTGTACTGGTTGTTTTGCTTTTGTCTATGGACTCTATTGTTCGGCTGATCACTGAGTGGCAGTGGTTTACCAGCCTGGGGTTCTTAGAGCTGTTTATACGTCCGACCCTGATTCAAGCCGCGGTTTTTGTAGTGGCTTTATTGGTTGGGACGGTGTTTATCTATGTTAACTTGTCCCTATTAACCCGGCATCTAATTACGCCGAGGGAGCAGGTGAACCTTTATGAAAGCAGGTATGCGATTTTATTGGATAAACTGCAGTCCATCGGCCGCTGGTTTAAGTTGGGACTTTCTGCAGCGATAGGCCTACTTTGGGCAGGCATTTTTGCTGATTTCTGGCAGGAGGCGGTTTTCTTTTTTGCCGGTGAACCCACAGGGGTGCAAGAGCCTGTCTATCAGCTAGATACTTCTTTTTATTTGTTTCAATTGCCTTTTTACCAGCAAATAGTGGGTGCATTGCTGTCGCTTTTTTTATTTACGTTTTTGGCAGCACTGGTCATTTACTTTTTGCGCGGTCTCATCTCCTGGCAGCAGGTCAAAGGGTTACAAGTAGTCCCGGGCGCCCAGGGTGCTTTGAGGCATTTGAACGCTCTCTTCGCAGTTTTAATGCTGCTTTTGGCGGTAAACGCATTTTTAAACAGGTATGAGCTTTTGTTCTCAGACCAGGGCGCGGTCTACGGGGCTGGTTTTACCGACATTTACGTCACCCAGTACCTTTATCTCGGGTTAGCATTAATCGGATTGGCGGCTTTTGTGGTCAGCCTGATTCAATTGAAAAAACCGCGGTTAAAATTATCCGTGGGATTTATCGCGGTATTTATCTTTGTTTCTGTGGCTGGAGCCGTTGCCGGGCAAATTGTGCAGGCCACCATTGTTTCCCCAAATGAGCTCACGCGTGAACGTCCATATATTGAAAATCACCTGGAGATGACCAGAAGCGCTTATAATCTGGATGAAATTACGGAACAAACCTGGGAACTGGAAGAAGAGTATGAAGAAGCTTTTGATGAAGAGGAAATGGAAGATATCGTGGATGAAGAAGAGGATATCCCGGAAGACATGCCGGAAGAAATTGAAGTAGATAGAATGCCGGAACCTGATCTAGACCCTGAAGTGCTTAATAACATGAGGTTATTAGATTACCGACCTTTACTGGATACCTACCGAGAAGCCCAAGAATACAGGCGGTACTATCACTTTAGCGATGTGGACATTGCCAGGTATTGGATGGACGGCGAATACCACCAGGTAATGCTGTCGGCCAGGGAAATGGATGTGGAAAGGCTTCCTTCAGAAGCGCAAACGGCGGTAAACCGCCACCTTAAATATACCCATGGCTATGGTTTGGCCATGAGCCCGGTAGGGCGTTTTACTGAGGATGGAATGCCTGAATACTACATTAGGGATATGCCGGTACAGGATGATTTGGGACTGGATATAGAACGCCCCGAGCTGTATTTTGGTGAACTTACAAATGACTTTGTCATGGTAAATACCGATGTAAATGAATTTCATTATCCGGGGCAGGAAGATGTGGCCATTGAATACCAGGCCGATAAAGGCGTGAACATGAACTTTTTGAACAGAATTTTATTTGCCATCAGGGAGCGCAGCGGATTGGTCTTATTTTCCGGCGAGTACTCGGCAGAAAGTCAAATTTTGGTGCGCAGAAATATCCAGGATCGAGTGGAGAGAATTGCGCCTTTTTTAACTTATGACCAGGACCCCTACCTGGCGGTGGCAGACAACCAGCTTTACTGGATTATCGATGCTTACGTTACCAGTGAAAACTTTCCTTATAGCCGCCCTTTTGATGGGACCCGAAACTACATTGAAAACCCGGTTAAAGTGGTGGTTAATGCTTACAGCGGCGAAGTGGATTATTACCTCGTAGAAGACGATGAGCCCTTTACCAAGGCACTGGATAGGGCCTTCCCGGATCTCTTTTCGGCCCCTGAAGAGGCTTCAGAGGAGATTCGAGCCCAGTTTAGGTATCCTCATCCGTATTTTTCCATCCAGGCAGAAATGCTGCAAAACTACCATATGACAAACCCGGTGGTATTTTATAACCGGGAAGACGCTTGGGACTTTCCTATGGAAAGTTATCATGGGACCAGCATCGAGATGGAACCGTATTATGCTACTCTAAAGCTCCCTGATGGAGAGGGGCCGGAATTTGTGCTGATGATGCCTTATACGCCAGTAGAAAGAAATAATATGGTGGCCTGGTTGGGAGCCCGGAGCGATGGCGAAAATTATGGTGAAAAAGTGTTGTTTAGATTTCCAGCGGGCAGTTTGGTATACGGCCCCCAACAGGTGGATGCTCGTATTGATCAGCAGCCGGAAATCTCTGAACAGCTGTCCCTTTGGGATGGCCAGGGCTCCAGCGTGATCAGAGGAAATATGCTGGTTATTCCTTTGGAAGAAGGTGTGATGTATATTGAACCCCTTTACCTTCAAGCCGAAGATGCTGCTTTCCCCGAACTGAGACGGGTGATTGCCGCCTGGGGTGACCGGGTGGTCATGGAATCTACCCTTGAAGACGCTTTGGCTGCTTTTGATACCCGGGTGGCTGGGGAAGACATACTGGCAGAAGTAGAGTTTGATAGAGATCCTGATGAAGATGTGGGTGTTGTAGGCCCGGATGAGGATGAGGTGGAACCTGAAGAGATGGAAATTATCGAAGAAGAATTTGCCACCATTCGGGAACTAGTGGATGAGATTCTTGCATTGGAGCAGGAATCCAAAGAGGCGCTTCAGGCTGGCGATTGGGCTCGGTACGGCGAACTTCAGGAAGAACGGGAAGAGCTGTTGGAGCGTTTGGACGAAAATGTAGATGCCCCAGTAGAGGATTAACTTTAGTGAGGGCTGAAGCAGTGGGTTGAAACAGATGGCTAATGCAGATGGTTGAAAAAGCTTGTAAGCATGGCATCCAGCGGACCACCCAAAAGAATGATTTCACAGGCAAAAATGAAAAATTTAAACACTTAAGCGCCAAAATGACAACCAGGGGCAAACTTGCTCCTGGTTTTTCACATTTTGTGAAAAAAATAGATGACATATATAACAATGTGTAGGAAATTTAAAAACTTTTGTGAAACTATTCTTTTAAAGCAGGAGTTAATATTGAGTATAAAGAATGAACAGAATGTGTAAAAATGTATAATATAAACGCAGTGTGTATGCGGGGCCATAAAGGAGAAAAATGCGCTAATATTCAGAGTAATTACTGTTAATATCATCAACATAATTTATCAGCTTAATTTATTTGCTTAATATTTCTAGAAATATTGATTTTGAAGGGCTAAGAGCAAATTCTAAAACATAGATTGCCATAAAGGAGCATCTAAGGTATGTACGATACTTGCATCTATAATGGAAAAATTCTTGACCTGGATCATGTGCAGCATTCTTACTTATCCGAGGTTTCTATCCTCCTTTCCCAGGGGCAGATTAAAAAGCTCATCCCCAAAGCGGAACACCCGTCTGAATTGAATGTGAAGCATATGATTGATGCCACCGGCATGTTTGTATGTCCGGGGTTGGTGGATAGTCATACGCACATGATGGAGTTTGCCACCTTAGAACTGCATCAGACGCGAAATGAAGGCCAAAAAATGGCAGCCGTCTCTAATTTATTATCTGCTTTGCAGGCTGGCATAACCACCGTTGGAGAACATCACCTGGGGCATCCATTGTTGTCCATGACTTTTCCTGATTATGTGGAGTTGGCATCGGACCTCCCCATGGATGTTTCAATGGCATCTGGCTGCTGTGTGATAGGGACGGACCCGTTAACAGTGATTGCTTCTACACGTCAGAAAATTGGTTTAAATCGAGAAGATCTAACCCTGGAAGATTATCGAGCAATGGCCGAACGCTCAGAATTTCCTGGGGAAAGCTTATTTATAAATGCCACAGTGGCAAATTTCCCCGCTGCACAGGTGCCAAGAGGTGGAGAACTTATCTATGATTTTAACGAATTGTCCGGTATCATTGACATATTTCACCAAAAAGGAAAACCAGTGGGCGCCCATATTGAGGGAGAAGCAGCTGCCAGGCGGTTTATTGAAGCCGGTGGGGATGTTATTCACCACGGCCACGGTATTAAATCTCTGGAAACGATTCAACTGATGAAAGATAACCATGTAAAAGTTGTCATTACGCCCCACGGAGGAACTGCACAGCAGCCTACACCACCTGAATCCATTTATCAATTTTATCAAGCGGGTATCCCCATAGCCATTGCTACGGATGCCTGGCTGCCCTTACATGGGGATGCAAACTGGTATGGCGAAGCATTATCTAATAAACTGATCGGCCCCGAAGATTTTTTAACGGTTTGCAAGCCTGTTTTTGATTATTTCAAAAAAGAAGGCGTCCAAGAGGGAGAGATACTTAAAATGATCACAAAGAATGGCTGCGAAATAATGGGGGCTGAAAACAAAGGCGCGGTAACCCCCGGTTTTGCGGCTGATTTGATTATATCAGAGGGAGTTCCTGGAATTGATTTTACCGATCCGACGCAAATCAAAACTGTACTCAAGGATGGAAACACAGTGATTGATAGATTTTGATTTTAATAATAGACAAACCCCCTCATCAATGAAGAGCAGAACCGAAGGGGTTTATTAAAAGTCAAGCACTCTCCATAAGAAAACTGCCGCGTTGGGAGGTGATACTTTGCTTATTTAAGAGGGCTGAAGAGGGTGCTGACGCTGATTTTTCATTAAGTGACCATTTTATTAAAAAGGAGGCGAGAAATTGGCAAACTATCAAGTTAAAGATGTAATTCAAAAAATGGATGCTTTTACCGGTGGTAGAGTTGTGACCGGATGGGACGAGCTGTTTCACGGGGACAACCCATTCGTTGTGATGAAAAGCTCGAACATACCAGGTAAAGGCGTGATGGAGATTCCCGGTCTGGTTTGGGGACGACAGGATAAAATGGTGAACAAAATAGCAGTTTGCATGACAATGACCGAACAGGACTTGGAATTGGCCAATGCAATGGACATTGATATGATTATTGCGCACCATCCCGTAGCAGACGCAACCAACTCGGGCGGTGTAAACCTGAAATATTATTTGGATCTGTATGATATTGCTGTGGCCGAACTCCATGAAGCTTTTCACGGGCTTCATCCTGGCTTGCCTTTCCTTCACGGTCATCAAGCGTTTCGAGTGGAAATCGCCTATGGGCAGATACCCGGAAACATTATGTTCGTCGGTGAATCTTTAGAAGAGGTGAATTGCCTGGGCGATATGCTTGAACGGTTAAAACTGTTTATGGATCGGGAATCGGATGAAGAACTTTTAAAACATGAAAAAGACATCCGCGAGGATCCGAATATTCAAGAAACCAATATGGAAGCGGGCCCCAAAATTTTGCTAGGCGATCGGAATGATAAGGTCAATACAGTGCTTCACTTTTTCCCTCATACTGGGTTTTCTCCAGCACACATGGCGCAGGCAAAAGAAGAGCACCCTGAAATAGACACCGTTTTAACTACCATAAGCCGCGTGGATTCGGAGCATCCATTAGTAGAAAAAGCAAGTGAGCTTGGACTCAATTTTGTGACCGGAAATTCCCACGCATTGGAAATATTTGAAAATGGTTTGCCCATGGCCAAGACGTTAGAGGCGTTAATGCCCGGAGTAGAAGTCTTTTTGTTCCGTGAGCGGGTGACGGCAACTGCCGTGAGCAAATTTGGCAATCATAAAATTCAAGAGTATGCGGATATGATTGCATCTAAGCATTTGCTTTCTAATACGTAAAAAACGGCTGGATTATTTATTTAAGATTAAAAATCCAAATAAAAATTCTAAACTTTTTTACGAGAGGAGGAAAAAAATGTCTCAAGAGAACAATCAAAATGAAAAGTATGAAAAAGAAAACTTGGAAGAAGAAAGCTCAGAGCAAAAACAAGAAGAGGAAAAAAGTTCGGGTGGAGGAGATTTTTCAACTTTTACCAAAGAAGACAAAATTGGGTTGGGTATTGTGGCCCTTGCATTAATTGCCTTATTTGCTGCGCCTGACCATATTGCTGGAATTTTTGAAGCCATGTTTGAAAGCGCAAAAGGCGTGGCAATCGATGTCTTTATTATGGGTGATGTAGGAATTGCCATTATTGTCAGTGTTATGACTGGAAGGGTTTTAGAGAGACTTGGCTTTACCGATGCTTTGTTAAGGATTTTTATTCCTTATGCTCGGAAAATTGGTGTCAATACTTCGGTGATTGTCCCCAGTGTTTATAATATCCTGGGAGACATAAACGCAGCGGGCAGAATTGCCGGGCCTGTTCTGGAAAAAGGGAATGCCACGTTGGACGAAAAGAAAATTGCCATTTGCACCATGGTCCAGTCACAGCAGTCATTTTCTACTTTAATGCTGGGATTGCTTGCCTTTGCTATTGCCGGGATTAACAGTTTTTGGATCGTTGTTATAGCCGTGTTTGGCCCGCTGGTGGTTGTGCCCTTAATAATGAGTAAAACGATATGGAGAAATACTCGGGCGCTTGACTTAAAAGAAATGCCTAAGTTTACCCCCAAGACCGCTCCACTACCAACCATTTTTGGTGGCGCAAAAGAAGGGGCAGAGCTCTTATTCCTGTTGATCATCCCGGCCGTTGCGGTTGTATTCGCCATTATAGGTGCTTTAGAATACATAGGGGTCTGGGGGCCATTTGAAGAATTTTTAGTAGTGGCACTAGATAGCTTGTCAATTCATCCTGACACAGGGATCACTTCTATAGTTGCGGCACCAACCCTGGCCATGGCCCAGTTAAGAGATGTGGCTGCTGAAATTGATCCGGCCCTGGTGATTGGCTCTTTCGTTCTAGCTTCTTCAGGCTTTCCTCTTTCAGTTGTGTTTGGTCAAGTTCCTGCCATCTGGGCAGAAGTGGCAAATATAAGTGAAAAAGAAGCCATTAAAGCATCAGTCATTGGCGTTATCATGAGGTTTCTCACTGCAGCCATATTAGCATTAATCTTGGCGCCATTATTGACGTAAAAAAGTAAAAAAAGAGAACAATTTGACAACATGCTGGTTTGTAGGGGCATGTAATGAGCAGTCACGATATCTAAATGTGTTTGTTTTTGTAACTTTCTCAAAGGCGGCCGTGCTATTAAGCGCACGGCCGCCTTTTTTTAAATGTTTTTTTATTGCATTTTTGCAAGGTTAAACAGGTATCTTTGTAGAAACCATATAAACAACAGCTAAGGTATAAGGGTATAAAGAATGGAGACTTATGAATTGGGAGGGAATTGCATGCGCGTGATTAATGAAAATGAGGTAGCCGAATTATTAGACATGAAAGAACTGATGGATGTTTTAGAGGATACGTTTGTAGAATATTCTAGTGGTAGAACCAAAACGCCTTTAAGGATACATATGGAATTAGATCCGGGAGAGGGGACTGGTTTGATTATGCCAAGCTGGTTAGAAATTGAAAAGCATTTGGGCGTCAAATCGGTTTGCATTTTTCCCGGAAATCCCAAAAAGAACTTGCCTGCCATTCAAGGAACGATGCAGTTATTTGACGGGGAAACAGGAGCTCCTATTTCTATCATGGGAGCGCACGTACTGACCAAATATCGCACCGGAGCTTCAAGTGGGGTTGCAGCCAGATACCTAACACCAAAAAGTACAGAGGAAGCAGCGATAATTGGTACGGGTGGCCAGGCCTTTGAGCAATTAAAAGCCATGGTGGTTGCTGTGCCCGGAATCAAGAGAATCAATCTTCATAATCGAACTATAGACAAAGCAAGGCGATTTAAAAATGCGGCGGAACAATTGTTTCCAGAGATCGAATTTCGTGTTATGGAATCTGCTGCCAGAGCCGTTAAAGAAGCGCAGCTAATTACCACATGTACAAATTCTATACAGCCGGTATTCCAATTTAGAGATATGGGAGAGGAAAAAGTCCATGTTAATGCCGTTGGCGCTTTTAAACCCAATATGCAGGAGATTGATACCGAGGTCATCCTAGCGGCCGACAAAATTATTGTGGACAATATGGAGGGCGCCCTGACAGAAGCGGGTGATTTGTATGTTCCATTGAATGAGGAAGATTGTGCATTTACTAGGGATGATGTGAATGGAGAAATCGGGGAGGTAATCGCTGGCGGCTTGTCAGGCCGAAAAGGAGAAGATGGAGTGACTTTATACGAAAGCGTTGGCATGGGGTGCCTGGACGTGGCTGCGGCTTTTTTGGTTTATCAAAGGGCAGTAAAGGCAGGCATTGGCACTCACATCGAGTGGTAGAAAGCATTTTAAATAAATTCTTAAACGATATTCATAAACGGAGATACGGAGATACGGAGATACGGAAATATGATTTTTGGAGATATTTATGAGCTCTTAAAATCTTAAAATCCTAAATACTGCTGAACTAAAGCAGGAGTTCAGTAAAAAAATGGAGAATATAGAACATAATACATGATTATACATGAAAAAAACATGGAAAATTGGAAAAAACATGGAAAGAAAACAGAAATGAAGACAAATAGTCCCCGTTAATAACCTTTAACTTTTCAAGCTTCGAATTAGGGACGGATTATCTGACACCCCTGAAAAGGTTACATGTTGAAGAGACGCCCACCTTTTTATTTCTTTCTTTCACTTTAGCGTTTTCAATCTAGGCTACTATGTGACCGGGAAAGACAGTGAAATCCCATTAAATCAAAAGGAGGGATATTAATGGCAAGGTGTTTGAGGGTCAATATGTCCACGCTGGAAGTCAAGGAAGAGCGGCTCCCAGAACATTTAGTGAAGTTTGGCGGCCGCGGATTAACTTCTAAAATGGTTTTGGAGGAAGTGGATCCTGGGTGTCATCCTCTTGGCAAAAACAATAAGCTTGTTTTTGCTCCGGGTATTGTTACCGGCACATCAGCACCATCATCGGGCAGGATATCTGTTGGCGGCAAGTCGCCTCTAACGGGAGGGATTAAAGAATCCAACGCGGGAACACCTTTTGCTCAAACCATGGCTAGGTTGGGTTATAAAGCTTTAATTGTAGAAGGGCAAGCAGAAGAAGGCAAACGGTGGTGCCTGGAACTGACGGAAGACGGGGGTGCATTGAAACCCGTCGATGAATTGAAGGAAAAGCGAACTTTGGAAACGGTGAATAACCTCAAAGGGCAGTATAATAATCACGATTTCTGTGTGATCGGACCGGCTGGCGAATGGAAAATGGGGATGGCGGGGATATGCTTTAATGATCCAGAATACCGTGCCAGCAGGTATTCAGGCCGCGGCGGTTTAGGGGCTGTTATGGGATCGAAAGGCTTGAAAGCTATAACAGCAGAAAAGAGCGGTTCCAGTGTGAAAGCTGTAGATGAAGATATGTTTAAGACCGGACAGAAAAAACTTGTGGAATCCCTACGCAATCATGACGTAACCAAACCGGGCGGCACCTTGAATAGTTATGGAACAGCGGCTTTGGTAAACGTTTTGAGCCAGGCTGGCGGATTGCCAGTTCGAAACTTCAGCCAAGGTGTCTTTGAAGGCGCTGAAAAAACTTCAGGGGAAACTATTGCGGAAACGGTAGAAAAACGCGGTGGAGAAGGTATGATGGGACATAGCTGTCACCCGGGCTGCGTCATTAGGTGTTCTAATGTATGGCCCAATCCAGATGGTTCGGAGTACACCTCTTGTGTGGAATACGAATCCGATTGGTCTCTAGGCGCTAACCTGGGAATTGATGATCTGGATCAAATTGCTGAAATGGTAAAAATGTGCAATGATGTCGGCGTGGATACCATTGAAGCCGGGGTCACCCTAGGCGTGGCCATGGAAGCCGGTTTAGCAGATTTTGGCGACGGTGAAAAAGCGATTGAATTACTCGATGAAGTCGGCAAAAATACTTCCCTGGGTAGAATTATTGGAAATGGTGCAGCCTTTACTGGCAAGGCATTTGGAGTGACCAGGGTGCCTACAGTAAAAGGTCAGGGGATGCCAGCTTACGAACCCAGGGCCGTTAAAGGCATCGGCATTACCTACATTACAACGCCCATGGGCGCCGATCACACGGCTGGCTATACCATTGCACCAGAGATACTCAGTGTGGGTGGCGAAATCGATCCCCTAGCTCCTAAAGATAAATCAGAACTTTCTCGAAATTTCCAGGCTACTGCGGCATTTGTCGATAGCAGTGGCTACTGCCTCTTTATTACCTTTGCAATACTGGATGACAGCTCGGGTATGGAAGGCATGGTGGAAACGGTCAATGGTATGCTGGGCACGGATTACAGTACAGACGATATCGTAGAAGTTGGTAAAGAGATATTAAAAGTGGAGAGAGAATTTAACGAAAAAGCCGGCTTTACCAAATATGATGACCGCCCACCGGAATTTATGCGCTTTGAGAAGCTGCCACCTCACAACAATACCTTTGATGTACCCGATGAAGATCTGGATAAAGTTTGGGAATTTTAAGGGATTTTAATAGCATTCAAATACTGCTAAGCTTGTCGTTTTAAGGGAAGGGAAGGCAAAGGAACAAATAAAAAGCGCTACTTTTCCCTTCTAAGGGGAGGGTAGCGCTTTTTCAATAGGGGTTGTAAAATGAATTGGCAGTTTTTATATAATCATGATAAAAGCTGTCATATACCTCCAAAATTTCCACATCTTAAATCGATAGGTTTTTTAGGATGAAACTTAATGGCCAAAGGGGGCGTATTATGATAGAAGTGAAGGTGAAACTTTTCGGACATCTCAGAAAGTATCTACCCGATGATAAGGAAACCGAAGCAAGCATTCAATTAGAAGAGGGTAGTGCTGTGAAGGATCTGTTCAATAAATTAGAATTACCGGTAGACGAAGTGAAATTAGTATATGTAAATAATCGCCGGGTGCCTGAGGAGAAAGAACTAAATACCGGTGACCAGGTGGGTGTATTTCCACCCATTGCCGGGGGCTAAGGAGATTAATCATGGTGCTCATATATGAGGGAAAGTATCCGATTTTTACGGAAAAGATGGAAGAAGGTTTTTTTGTTCATGAATTAAAACCGGATTTAAAACGTCTATATGTGGAAATAACTAATCGCTGCAATCTGGATTGTATCATGTGTGTAAGGCAAAGTTGGGAAACGGAGGAGGGAGATCTTCCGCTAACCACCTATGAATCTTTAATGGATCAATTGAAGGATTTTCCGCATTTGGAGGAAATTATTATAGGGGGACTGGGGGAACCGCTTGTTCATCCTAAAATAGAACCAATTATCATGTTAACCAAGCAAAGAGGTTACAAAACTTCTATTACCACAAATGGCATGCTGCTCAGTGAAGGGTTAATGAAAACCATGGTGGAAGCGAAACTGGATGGGTTGATAATTTCCTGTGATAGTTTTTCGGGTGAACTGTTTAGCAGCATCCGGCGCAAAGGCAAAATTTCTTCTTTGTTTGAAAAGCTGCGCTGTTTAAATGACATAAAAGCCCAGGCGAAGAGTATCTTTCCCCGTGTCCATTTGGAATTTGTTTTAATGAAATCCAACCGGTCGGAGCTTAAAGAACTGCCTAAAATTGCTAGGCAGTTAAATGCCTTATCAGTACTGGTTAGCCATGTGCTCCCCCATACTAAAGAAATGACCAGGGAGATCATGTATCACCGGGGCAGTGACATGGAATTAGAAGAAGAGAAGATGCCCATGTTTTGGCCAAGTCCCGTACAAGGATTTGCCACCATGTGTACCGTTAATATGCCCAGGATGTACTGGGGCGCGCAGAGGCGCTGCCGGTTTGTCAGCAGAAAGGCTGCGGTGGTAAGATTTGATGGGAGTGTGGCGCCTTGTTATGCCTTACTGCATCCCAATCAATACTATATATTCGGAAGGAAAAAAAGAGTGCGCAGGCAGGTATTCGGAAACATAAAAACGGATGCTTTAAAAAACATCTGGATCAGCAAAGATTACGTAAAATTTCGTCACCGGGTCAGATTGTTTCTATTTCCCTCCTGTGAAGATTGTAAGCTAAAAAATGATTGTGAGTACCCATTGTATAATGAGGATTGCTGGGGAAATGCCCCTTCCTGCGCTGATTGCTTATGGGCCCAGGACATCGTAAAATGTCCATAAAAATCAAAGAGAACATAAAAAGCCAGGAGCAAAAGATCAGTGTTAAAGCGCTTTGATTTTCTCTTCTAGGATATTAAGAATGAGCGGGTGTGTCCCCACTGGCTCGGTGATTTTAAACTCCACATCTGGATTTTTTTCGCTGTAATGGGCTGGTAAGCTTGGGATATTGCGTTCCACATGTTTGCCAGGAAGTAATAAGTAAGAGATAATAGATTTATGGGTGGTGCCGGCACTCAATGATTCTTCAATCACTACGGCTAAACTTGGCCGGGCAAATTGTAGAAACGCTGGGCATATTATATTTTCCTAAAAAGACTCGGTCTCATTATAGCACAAATTGAATTAATAGCCATGACAGGGAATTTGATGAGAACGATCAGGAACAATGATGGCAGAATAGATGAAATTTTATATGATATGGGTACATAAATTTTGCAATCTCAGATCATCTTTTAGAATCAAGGGTAGCGTGTTGGGGAGGTATAAACGATAGGGAAGGAAAATAAGCCACAGCTCAGTGATCGAACTGCGGATTATTTTTCTAATGGAGGGCTATCACCGTTAGTATAATGAAGGAGTCTGGTAACCCGATATTGAAGAGAAAAATAGCTAGAAAATATAGAGCAAATCGCATTCAAAAAATATGTTTAGGAAGTGAGGGAAGTTTATGAAAAAACGATCCGTTAAAAGAGTAGCAGCCATACATGATTTATCTGGCTTTGGCCGGTCATCTCTGGCGGTGGTCATTCCCATTATTTCAACTATGGGCATACAGGTGTGTTCAATTCCTACAGCGGTGCTTTCCACCCATACTGGGGGCTTTAAAGAATACAGCTTTGTAGATCTAACGGAAAATATGGGTAATATTTTCGAGCATTGGAAAAAGCTTGAATTGGATTTTGACTGCATATACAGTGGGTTTTTGGGCTCGCCAAGACAAGTAGATATTATCAAGCGGTTTATTTCTGATTTTGCGATACGAGATGGCTATAATGATACATTGGTCGTGGTTGATCCGGTAATGGCAGATGATGGTAGGCTGTACAGCACCATGGACATGCAGATGGTGCGAAAAATGCGTGAATTGGTGGAAAAGGCAGATATAATCACGCCTAATTTTACAGAAGCAGCATTTTTATTGGATAAACCTCACGATATTTCTTTAGGCATAGAAGACATGAAAGAATGGCTGCATGAATTGTCGGAAATGGGGCCGGAAATGGTTATTATTACAAGTGCCCCCGCTCCGGATTGCCCAAAAAGTACGCATGTCATGGCTTATAATAGTGACGATGACCGCTGCTGGAAAGTGAGCTGCGATTATATTCCCGCTCAGTATCCGGGGACCGGGGATGCTTTCACCAGTGTCATTGTAGGGAGTCTTTTGCAAGGGGACAACCTCCCTATTTCCCTGGATAGAGGCGTGCAGTTTATAACGGCGGCTATTAGAGCGAGCTATGGTGAAACTCTGCCCAAAAGAGAAGGAGTCCTCTTGGAAAGGGTGCTGGGCAATCTCAATATGCCCGTGCTGGTCAGCAGTTATGAATTGATCTAATAAGCTTTTGGTTTGATTTTTTGAGGCTAGTAAACCTTATTTTAAAATCAAAGGATGGATTTGAATATTTAGCGGAAGTTACTATAACTAAAGACGAGGAGTGAAATGAATGAGTACCATAACAGGGGCTGAAATGGTAGTAAGAACGCTAGAAGAACTTGGGGTTCAAACAATATTCGGCATACCAGGGGTACACAATCTTGATATCTATGAAAATTTGCTGGATAGTTCTATTGAACATGTGACAGCAAGGCACGAAGAAGGCGCTGGATTCATGGCGGATGGATTGGCGCGGCAAACCGGAAAACCTGGGGTGTGCCTGGTGATTACCGGGCCAGGTTTAACTAATGTATCCACCGCTGTGGCCCAAGCTTATTCAGATTCTATCCCCATGTTGGTTATCTCCAGCCAGGTACCTGAATCTTGGCGCGGAAAAAACCGGGGGTATTTGCATGAACTCGAAAATTCCACGCATTTTGCTTCTAGTTTCGTCAAAGAAAGTCGCAGGGTGCCAAGAAAAGAGTTTATCGAACTTTATGTAAAAGAAGCTTATCAATTGGCCAACACTGGGAGAAAAGGCCCAGTGCACTTGGAATTTCCTCTGGATATTTTAAAAGCAACCCTATCAGAAAAACATATGGGCCGTGTCACATTTCATATTGAGGAGGAAGCATGGACGCTTTGTGATCAAAAAGAAAAACTGGAAAAAGCAGCGAAAACGCTGCATGCAGAAAAAAATAAGGTGATCATTGCTGGCCGGGGCGCAGCGGGAATGGGAGAAACGCTGGTGGATTTGGCCGAGAAGATGTCTGCACCTATTTTGACAACGGTGGCAGGCAAAGGTGTTGTGCCGGAGGATCACCCGTTGTGTTTGGGAGCCCGTATTCCGCTGCCACCGGCTCAGAAACTGCTTCGGGAAGCAGGGGCAATCTTGGCAGTAGGTACAAAACTATCACATATTGACTTTCGAAAGGATTTAGATTTTATTCATAAATTGATATATGTTGATATTGATCAGGGCAATATGTTGGAAGGTATGGACCCAGAGCTATTCATTCAGGGCGATGCTGAAATGGCTGGAAAGGAATTAATCACGCAATGGCAATATTTTAAAATAGGGACAGAAAAAATGGACTCAGGAGCATTAAATCGATGGTGTCAGGATTTTAAAATTGAATGTCAAGAAATGCTAGAAGCATTTACCGGATTTGAAAAGGAAGAATTAAAATTGTCTTTGGATCTAATCGATGCGATACGGGAAGCTTTGCCTCGTGATGGCTTGTTAATCTCTGATATGGCTACGCCTGGTTATTTGGCCGTACGGCAGTATCCGGCCTATCAACCTAACACGTTTATCTTTCCAGTAACTTTTGGTACCTTGGGCTATGCTTTGCCAAGTGCTATTGGCGCTGTAAATGTGAACAGCAAGAAAGATATTGTTGTGCTGACTGGAGATGGCGGGATGCAGTTTACCATGCAGGAACTGGGGGTTATAGCCCAACTCAAACTCCCCATCACCGTTTTGTTGTGGAATAATCATGGGTATGGTGAAATAAAAAGAAAGCAAGAAGCAAGACATCCCGGTCAAACAATTGCGGTTCAACAGGACTGTCCGGACTTTGCCCAAATTGCCGCGGCCTACGATTTTACTTATGAAAAGATTTTTCAAGGGGAAGATATAGGTCAAAAAATAAAGAGCAGTATAGCCCATGACGGGCCGGTTATGATTGAGGTTATTCCTTGAGATTGAGAGGTGGCGGAAGTGGTTGAAAAATATAAAACCACATGCCCGTTGAACTGCTGGGATGCGTGTGGACTTTTGGTCAGCGTAAATCAGGGAGAGATTGTTGGCATAGAGGGCGACAAAGAACACGAAGTGACCAGGGGATTTATTTGCTCGAAGGGGAAAGCCCATATGGATCGTTATTTTCATCCTGAGCGACTAAAGCAACCGCTCTTAAAAAGAAACGGCAAATGGGAAGGAATTTCCTGGGATTACGCTTATCATTTGATTATAGAAAATCTTAATAAAGCGATTTCACATGATACCCGATCTATCTTTTACTATACTGATTCGGCTCACAACGGGGTATTAAAAAATGTGGAAAAAAGATTTTTTAATTCCTTGGGTGATATATCTGTGGCCTCTGGAAGCCTTTGTTGGTCTGCCGGCATGCTAGCTCAAGACCTGGATTTCGGCAGCAGTATAAGCCATGATTACAGCGATCTATTAAATGCTCAAACGGTTATTGTATGGGGGAGAAACCCGGTTGAAACGGCGATACACCAAGTCCCTTATATTAAAAAAGCGCAAAAAAATGGGGCCCACATTATCGTAATCGATCCCAGAAAGACTGCGACGGCCAAATTAGCTGACACTTATGTGTCTATTCGACCGGGAACAGATGGTGCCCTGGCTCTGGCTATGGCCCACTGGATAATTCACAATGGATATATTGATGAAGATTTTATTAAGAACCATGTCAGGGGATTTGAAACGTTCAAACAAGAAATCGCTTCATGCACCCCGGCCTGGGCTGCTTTAGAAACAGGGATACCCGAGGCGGATATCATTTATCTGGCAGAAAGCTATGCCAGGCAAAAACCGGCCGCTGTTTTGATCGGATATGGGCTGCAAAGATATTCGAATGGCATGGAGAACGTGAGAGCTATTGATGCTTTAGGTGCTGTTACTGGACAAATCGGGATGGCTGGCGGTGGTGTCAACTATGCAAATAAACAGGTGGCCAATTATATAGATAGCAATGAATTAGAAGGCAACTACTTGGGAAGAAATCATAGATGCTTGCCCAAAGGCGCCCTGGGAAAAGCAATTCAAAATGCTTCTGCGCCCCCGTTAAAAATGATGTTTGTCACAAAAGCAAATCCAGTGCTTCAAGCCCCTGATACAGATAAAATACTTCAGGCGATGGGGCACATTGACTTTAAGGTTGTCATAGATATGTTTTTAACCGATACCGCTGGGGCAGCAGATTTGGTTTTACCGTGTACGTCTGTTTTTGAACAGGAGGATATATACTTTACTTCTATGGGACATAACCTGGTTTCGTATGGACCTAAAATATTGGAAAATTACATGCAATCAAAAAGTGAACTGGAGATATTCACAGACATTGCAAATAGGATGAATTTGGAAGCGTTCCCTGATCGTGAAGCAGAGGCGTGGCTTAAATTGGGGATAAAACCGCTAGAAAACCAGTTGGGCATTACTTTAAACATGCTCAAAGAAAAAGAATACCGCCTACCTCAAAGCTTTTATCAATCTTGGAAAGACAAAGTTTTTTCTACGCCCAGCCAAAAATTCGAACTTTACTCCGAATTCGCTAAAAAAATGGGATTATTTCCCACCGCCACCTATATCCCACCTTTTAAAAAGGGGAGAACGGAGGAAGAAAGCACCAGAAGTAATCAGAAGAACGTTCAAATGGATGGCGAAAAAGATGAAGGCAAATACAAACATAAAGAGGATGGCAGCGAAACGAGGACATTTTATTTTATTACACCGCATACGGCGTCTTCTCTTCACTCGCAACACTTTGTTGACAAAACGGTTGGCGAATTAGGAGATGTGTTTATAAATCCTGACGCGGCTAAAGCACTGAATATTGAGGAAGGAGAAAAGGTGTTATTAGCTTCTCCTGTGGGGGAACTAACAGCGAGAGCTATTTTTGACCCGCACTTGCGCCAAGATACCGTATATATGTGGGAAGGCCAGTGGATAGATCGAGGTGGGAGTGTCAATACTCTAATTGAAGAGGGGATCTCTTCAGGTGGCGGACAGGCAGCCCTTTATGAAACAAAGGTGAGCGTGAAAAGCTGTGATAAAACTGGAAGGCAATAATCCTTTTTATATATACCCCCCTTGTCTACACAAAGTCGTTTGATCCAGGATGATCTCACATAAAGTTGGCCTAAAAATTTGTTTAGAGCATTAAACACGGCAGGTAATTGTTGATTGATAACATGTTAAGGGACATAACCTAACCTCACAAAACAATAGCGAGCTTTCTTGAAAGTGCGGGGAGGTGCGGCAGAAGTAAATGCCTGCTTTATTTCGTGTTAAAAATAGGCGTGGTAAAATGCACAATAATCGCGCCGAGGAAATAAAAAAATTTACTTATTTACAGCTTTTTTATAATGAACATTACCTGTGGTTGGAAGGTTTAGGCTGTGCTTTTTTGCCTTTAGCAATAGCTGGGCTCATACTCCAGATGCCTTTTCCATCTCGGGTATACTTATTTTTGTTTGCGGTACTTTTGTTGAGCGGCACTATTTGGGCGTTTTATTTTACTTCTTTGTTAGGGAAAACCGCTTTTTTCATTTCTCTTATCGCCGGGTTAATTTTTCATCTTGATGGCAACCCGACAATTGTGTTGACTTTAATATTGGCTGTTGTTTTCCTGGTGATTATCCGTCTTTTACTCCTGTTTTGTCCAATGGGGAAAGGGATACTTCAAAAATGGTTATCCTTTCTTGAGCTTGTGAACCGGCGATTGGCTGCGCATGAAATCTCCCCTGATCAGTTGATATCATCTTATAATCAGGACGTTTTACTTCGAAAAGTGGCAGCTGGAAACTGGGATGTGAACCGGTATGATGAGGAGGGGAGAAATTTACTGCTCTTGGCGGTAGAAAAAGGAGATCAAGCGCTTACAGGAAAATTGTTGGATTTGGGAGCTAACCCGAACTTATACGGCAAAGGAGGTTATGAAGAGTTTACTCCGCTGCTTTTAGCTGTTGAAAAGCAGTATATTGCAATGACGGAATCTTTGTTAGAAAAAGGGGTTGACCCATGTGATAAGCCAGGTGAATCTACAGCTGTAAAAAAAGCTGTATTGAGCGGCAATTATTTTTTGTTACTCACCTTGTTAAACTATATTAACAAAGAAAAATTAGGGAAAAAAGAAATAGACAAACCATCGTTAAAAATTTTTTATTCGCATGCCCCCTTTCCCATAGAAGAAAGTAATCTCAGTGCACCTAAAGCTTTGGACTTGTATGCAAACTATCTTTGGCTTTTGAAACAAGAAACGGCTTATTGGATGAAAATTTTTGAGCAGCTATTTTCTCAAAAAGATCATATTTATGACCAAGACCCTGGCTATTTGATTTTAGTTTCCACGGGTACTTTCAAATTTGAGCTCACTAAAAAGTCAAGAATAACCGAATCAGCAGAAGAAACGGTTTCTTTTCATCGAGGACTTTTGAGAGCGGGTGATCAATTGGAAGACAAGCTGGAGGAACAATTTTCTTTGGATTTAACCGGCCAATTCACGTTTCCTTCAAATTGCCAGGCTGTACCTTGTGAAGACTGTGATGGCAAAGGTGAGATAATCTGCCCATCTGGTTGTGAACAAGGCTTGATAAAGTGTAATGCTACAGACTGTCTGGCAGGAAAAATAAAATGCTCCACGTGCCAGGGCAAGGGGCATGTGGAACAAATATGTCCAGATTGTCAAAAAGGTGTGCAAAACTGTCAATATTGTAGGGGTAAAGGTTTTTTGCGCTGTGAAACATGTGAAGGGGAAGGTTATCTTCTGGTTCAAAATAGTCCGTTAAAATGCACTTGCCCGGCGGATAAAAAAATCCTATGTCCCATATGCCAGGGAACGGGTAAGAGCAATGGGTACATTTGCATGCATTGTGCTGGAGAAGGGATAATATGCAAGTACTGTGGTTTTGTTGATAAAGCAGATAAAGAGCTCTCTGAAGGTTTAAAAGGAGAAAAACTGGCTGGTAAGGGATACGCGAATAAACAAGGTAAGGAAAAACAGGGAGAATTTTTACCCTGCAGTACTTGTGATGGTACCGGGCTAAAAGAAAAGTGCAGCTGCAGCCGCGGCAAAGTGATTTGTGAAACCTGTCAAGGAAATGGCGAACTCGTATCAAGATGTTCGGATTGTGATGGAGGAGGGTTCTTGTACTGTTCCAGGTGTGGCGGCAAGGGCACCGAACGGTGTAACAGGTGTGCAGGCAAAGGTTGGGCTAGCTGTGTTTCTTGCAAGGGTAAGGGAAAGTTTTACCGTTTAACCGATACCATCGTTAATTATTATCGAGTAGACCCCACAAAAGACGAAACCTTTATTTATCTGCCGGATAAAATAAGGACACAAGGCAATTTTATGGGCATACCGGCTGAATACCTGCTAAGCAGGCTAAAGGGTGAATACGATTTATATCGAATATTTATGGCAGAGGGGGATCAAAAGATAAAATCACGGAGCTCTCAGCATTCTCCGTTACTGCAAAACATTAATAACCAATTGACGATAAAATCAAGCGATGATAGACGTACCTTGAAAAAAATAATTGATATAATGGTGCTGAAATATGATATTATTTATTTGTACGGTGGGGCAGAACTGGTAGTTATAGAAGAAAGAGATTCTTTGACCCCGGAATACAAAAAGGTGGAGTAAGAAAAAAACCGATCAAGCTGATTTGACATGCACATCGGGAAGACCGCCACGAAAAAACTGCAGCAGACCGCTACTGCTTTTGTTTTGGGCGTACTTGAAAAGTCGTTACGCATTCGCGTGGCTTTAGTCATAAGAGGTTCACGACTAAAGCTAAAACCATTTTGTATATGGATATTTTGACTGGTCATTCTATGGGCATTTTTATCTTCATATAATGAGGGGAGGTTAATTAAATGGCAGATGTTGATTATGTAGTGCTGGGATCCTTAATGCCTATGTTGGAGGTTAAACTGCAAAAAGATCAAAGGTTGTATTGCCAGGCGGGTGCCATGCAGTGGATGGATGAGAACGTTAAAATGGATACTGGCATGAAAGGTGGGCTTATGGGAGCCTTTAAGCGAAGCGTTTCAGGTGAAGGGATGTTCCTAACTTATTTCACAGGGCAGCAGGATGGTGCTGTGGTTGCGTTCGGGCACACTTATCCAGGCCGCATTATCCCTTTGGATATATCCCAGGGCACGATGATCTGTCAAAGAAGATCTTTTCTTTGCGCAACAGAAGACGTGGATTACGGGGTGTATATACATAAAAAACTTGGGGCAGGATTTTTTGGCGGTGAAGGATTTATTATGCAAAAATTATCAGGCAGTGGGGTGGCTTTTATCGAAATTGATGGAGAATGTGTGGAAAAAGAGCTTGATTCAGGTGAATCCATTAGAGTAGAGACAGGTTCAGTGGGAGCTTTTCAAGAAAGTGTTTCCATGAGTATAGAAAGGGTAAAAGGAATAACAAATATGTTTCTCGGTGGAGAGGGCATGTTTTTAACTACTTTAACGGGGCCGGGCAAAGTTTGGCTACAAACCATGCCGATCCAAAGTCTTTCAGGAGAGTTGTCCAATTACCTACCAAGCAAAAAATAAATGCTGGAGTTTGTCGATTTGGCTGTATAATCTT
>CAZARY010000008.1:0-3589 GCA_964487675.1 uncultured Clostridia bacterium
TAAATATAAAGGATAGGGCAAGCAAAATAAAATATATTTAATATTGCAACAAAATTCAGGGATCTCCCCGGGTACAATTAAGGGTTTTGCTGGATAGCAATACAAACGCTGCTATGAAATAATACTTAATAAGATTAAAAAAGCTTGTGAAAGCTTACATTTTCACTAAAATCTGCAAAGTTAAAAGGGGAGTTTTTCATGCATCGAAAGCTGTTTGTATTACTGTTTGTTGCTTTTCTGATTATGGGCTTCACTGTTGGATGTGGAGAAGATCAAGAAACGGAAGATGCGGACGAAATAGCAGCAGAAGAACAAAACGGGGAAGCGGAAGATGAGGGAGAAGAAGCGGAAGAAGAGGAAGAGGACACAGTGGAAACGGAAACAGTCACAGCAGTGTCTGATACTTCTGGCGGTGGCAGTATTTGGGGAAGTTATGTGCAAGCCACAGTAACATTTGAAAATGGCAGTATAATCGATGTGGAACTTACTGAAGTTCAATCGGATGGATTTGCAAAGGATGAAGACTACGATTATGAGCATTGGCACGAAGCCGTTGAGGTGCTGCCGGAAAGATTTATAGAGGCGGATCATCACGAGGTAGATGCGGTAAGCGAAGCTACTGGTACCTCAGAAAAAGCGATGCAGGCAGTTGGTAGAGCTATGGCTAGACATAAAGGTGAAACCGGCATTTTTGATGGCACTTACCTGGGCTATAGTGAAATCGATGAGAGAGATGGTAGAAACGTCGCTTTGGTAACAATTGAAAATGAAGAAATAACTGATGTCGCATTAGAAGAGTACGAAGATGTTTACGAGGGCGAATTAAAGGAGGAAGATTATCAACATGAAGCATACCTGGAAGCCCGAGAAGCAATGCCAGAGCGCTTTATAGAAGCGGGGATGGACGGCATTGAAGATGTAGACGCTTACACTGAAGCTACGGGAAGCTCAGAAGGATGGCAAGAAGCCATTCAGGACGCTGTAGAAAAAGCATCGTATTGAATGGCCGCCGAATGGTTGCCAATGGGTAAAATAAGTTCATTATGAAAAGAAGCCTACGCCTGGGAGACAGATAAAACCATAGAAAACCATAGCGTGTCTCTAAAATACACCACCCCAAAGCGCTGCTAAAACTCGCCCTGTGGAATTCACTCCAGCAGCGCTCACTTGGGGTGAATTTTTTAAGGTTTAACCTGTTCTGTTAAAAGCAAATCGTCAAGCATATTTCATTTCACACGATTTTACGAGAAACTGTAGCAGAAATCCCACTGCTTTTGCTGTGGGGATATGTCAAACATATAATACATCATAAAGGTGATCGACCCCACCCACCGCTGGATGAAAGTTATTGCCTGCCTCTGGATAAAAAGCCTGCCCCTGGATAAAAAAATGATTTATGAGAGGAATATTGCATAAAATCACGAAATTAACTAATAATAACCAATTGAAGTGTTAGATTTAAGATGAAAATTTTGACTTAACTTGAACCATATTATTTAATATGGCTGTTCGCATTCTGAAAGGAGGTTCACATTTTGAATAAACCAGGCGTGCAGAAAATTTCCAGCGGCGTAGCAGGGCTTGATGAAGTTTTGAAAGGGGGATTTGTAGCTGGCGACAGTTATTTAATCAGAGGGGGTCCCGGCACGGGCAAAACCACCCTTGGTCTCCAGTTTCTTTGCGAAGGCGCAAAAAAAGACACACCTTCATTGTTAATCAGCTTTTCTGAATCTACCGATAAAATTAAAAGAGCTGCCCATGACAAAAATTTAGACCTCCAAAATGTATATTTTTTGGACCTGACGCCTTCAAGTGAAGCAGAAGGGGAAGAAATAGATTATAACGTCTTTTTTTCCAGTGAGGTAGAGCAATCCCCAATTATGGAAAGCATTTTTGATCACATAAAAAAGATTGAACCTGCAAAGATCTGCCTGGATGGCATTTCCCAGTTGAAGTATATTGCAGTCGATAATTACCAGTTTCGCAAGCAACTGTTAACCTTGATCAAATTTATAGCCAACTACAACAGCACATTGATGCTTTCTTCCGAGGCAAGCGATACCATAAAAGACGATGATTTACAGTTTATTTGCGATGGGGTCATTGAGCTCGTGTTTACCGGGGAAGCACGCGGCGTTAGGGTGAATAAATTTAGAGGGTCTGATTTTAAAGAAGGTCTTCACACTTTACAATTGAAAGATACGGGTGTGACCGTGTTTCCCAAAGTTTCTTCTGATAAAAAGATGAAAAAACCTACACCGGGCAGCCTGTCCTCTGGGGTGCCTGAGTTGGATGAGTTATTAAACACGGGGATTGAAATAGGCACGACGACTGTAATAAGTGGTCCAACCGGCGTGGGGAAGTCCACCCTGGCCGCCCAGTTTGCAAAGGAAGCAGCGATTAGAGGAGAACATACAGTGATTTATACATTTGAGGAAGATCATAATTCACTCATCCGGCGCTGTCAAAATGTGAATATTCCCATTGACATGATGTTTGAACAGGAAACGCTGTCGATTGAAAAAATAAATCCTTTAGATTACACGCCCGACCATTTTGCCAATGTCGTAAAGCATCAAGTAGAAGATATGGGGACGAGCATTGTAGTTCTGGACAGTATCTCAGGTTATCACCTATCTGTTAAAAAGACGCTCATACGCGGGCATGATAAAGAGGATGATATGTTGAGAAATATTCATACATTAGCGGAATACTTGAAAAGCATGAATGTCACTTTTATCTTAATTAACGAAGTGCATGATATCACCGGCGAATTTAAAGTTTCAGAACACGGCATCAGCTACATTGCCGATAACATTATCTTTTTGCGCTACCTGGAAGTCGAAGGAGAACTCAGAAAAGCTGTTGGGGTGCTCAAAAAACGCCTGGGCAATTTCGAAAAAACGCTCAGGGCATTCGACATTACCAGGTACGGGATAAAAGTAGGGCGTCCTTTAAATGAATTGAGAGGAATATTGAGCGGAAGGCCTGAATTTATTTGTGAAAAAGAGGAATAGGGCTTTCTTTAAGGCTTGTTTCTAGTATTGATAAATGGGCAATTTAAAAGGTGGTAATACCGTGCAAAAAATCATGACACTCATTTCTCATAAAGGCAATGAAAATCTTATCAGAAAAGCTTTGTCTCACCAGTATGAAATGATCGCCACCACATTGGATGGGTATGAACAATACATTAGGGACGTAGATTTGTTGATCATTGATACTGGACACATGGATAAGCTCAATAAAGAACTGCTTACAATAAAACAGCAAGATAAAGATCACTATTTTCCCATTTTATTACTCACCGATCAGAAAACTGCATTATCCGGGACAGTACAAGCGTATGTGGATGAAATATTAAATGTGCCGGTTAAAAAAGAAGAATTTGATTTGCGGGTAAAAAGCCTTTTGCACACCCGGGAGCTTTTCGACAGGTTGACCAGGTTGTCGGAAAATATTCCTGTGGGGATTTGCATTTTGCAACAAGGAAAGATCAAGTATTTTAATCCAGCGCTTATTGAGATTTTAGGCATAAGAACAGGCAAAAGCACAGGTACAAACGCAGGTACAAACACAGATACAAACA
>CAZARY010000008.1:3689-23565 GCA_964487675.1 uncultured Clostridia bacterium
ATAAGAACAGGCAAAAGCACAGGTACAAACGCAGGTACAAACACAGATACAAACATAGATGCGTTATATGATACTGATTTTTCCAATTATATTTTAGCCCCGGTCCCCTCTAGGCTTGACAAAGCCATAAAAAATCCCCAGGTATTGACAAATCAAACTGAACACGAGGTATTGGAAGTAAAAATAGCAGGAGAAACGGAAAAATGGTGCGAAACCAGGCTTACCCGTATTATTTATCAACAAACCCCAGCGCTGCTGGTAGCTTTGACAGATATAACCGAGCGCAAAAAAGCTGAAGAAAAAATCAAGCATATCAGTCTTCATGATGAGCTCACAGGCCTGTATAACCGCACTTATTTGGAAGAGGAGATCAAAAGATTAAATACCGGTAGACAGCTCCCTATCAGTGTGATCATGACCGATTTAAATGGCCTGAAATTGGTTAATGATACTTATGGGCATAAAACAGGGGATAAAATATTGCAAAGAACTGGCGAAATTTTAACAAATTCCTGTCGCCAGGAAGATATTGTTGCTCGGTGGGGAGGCGATGAATTTGTCATTCTTTTACCTCAAACCAAGGAGACGGAGGCCCAAAAAATAGCCCGCCGGATCAAAGCTAACTGTGACGGGGTGAAGATTGAAGATATCCCTATTTCGCTGGCTGTGGGAATGGAAGTTAAAAAAACAACATCTACTACAATGGAGGAAATCATAAAAAGAGCAGAAGACAATATGTATAAACAGAAACTTGCAGAAAGCAGGAGCGCCAGGAGTGCTGTGTTAAACACATTGTTGAAAACCTTACAAGCCAAAAGTTACGAGACTGAAATGCACGCCCAGCGCATGCAGGTGGTGGCATTTAAAATAGCGGAGGCCCTGGGTTTGGCTGAGAGCGAATTGAATCGCCTAGAAATTCTGATTACCCTTCATGATATCGGCAAAATCAACGTTCCGGAAGAAACTTTAACGAAAGAAGGGAGCTTGACTGCATCTGAATGGGAAATGATTAAAAAGCACCCGGAAATTGGATACAGAATCACCATGGCGACAGAAGAATTCTCCCACGTGGCTGAAGATATATTATCCCATCATGAACGCTGGGATGGGTCAGGTTACCCGCGTGGTTTAAAAGGGAAAGAAATTCCCTTACTGGCGCGGATAACTGCCATTGCGGACACCTACGATGTCATGTCTAACGGGAGGCCTTATAAAAGCGCCAAGTCCAAACAGGCAATCATTGAGGAATTTGAGCATTGTGCGGGCACCCAGTTTGACCCTGACCTGGTAGATATTTTTATAACCTTGTTGGAAGAAGATGCGTATTTTAGCGCCGGGTAATAATCGTTTAAACTGGGTAGTTTAAATTTGTATGTACTCGTATATTAAATATATTAATACTCCTGTTCTCTCTTTTTAAATGTTATTGTAAGATAAACCGCAAAGAGCAAACTCAAACACAGCATGGCAAATTGTACCCAGAGTGCTAATGTAAAACCATCAACAGCATAAGGTCTTTCAGGCGAGACACTGCTAAGAATAAGCCCCCAAAGCTGTTGGAATAGGCCAGCTCCAATGAGCCAGGAAAACCCATTTGCAAGACCAAGGGCGCCACCAATCAATTTGGGTGAGACAATTTGCCTCAACATGGCAAAACCCCCGGACACGCAATACATGAGAGAAAAACCGATAACAGCATAAATTATGCTAATCTGCGCAGCTGTCAAATCGGGTAGAAATAAAGCCGCGTAAAATAACGTGAAGGTGAAAAGAGCTGCCCCAGAAATCATGACGCCACCGGCGCGTATTTTATCCAGCACAAAGAATGCAGTAAAACAGCCAATTACTAGAGATAGATTCAATAGAAACAAGATATCTGCTGCCGTGGCTTCAGCAAAACCGTAGACATCTTCTAAAAGTACGCCACCCCAAAGCGCCGCAAAAACTTGCCCGGTTGAATTCACGCCTATAAAATACAGGCCAATCAATAAAATGCCTGGATTTTTTACAAGCTCTAAGAAACCGGAGGTTTTTTCTTTATCGGTAGTTGCTTGAGAGACCTTTTCTGTTTGAGGCTCTGCTTTATCAGTTTGGAGCAAAACATCCGGAGGACTTAATCCAACATCCGAGGGTTTATCTCTTATAATGAAGTGACTGGCAAAAATAAGCACCAACGTAATTATTAGGATAATCACAATAGCCATACGCCATCCAAAAGCAGCCATTAATCCCTCCATTGGAGTTGTCGCAAATACACCGCCTATGGCTCCGATACCTAAAAGCAAACTATTTATTCTCCCAAAATCTTTTTTCGGGTACCATGACGCTACAACCTTGGCGGCACCGATAAAAAATCCGGCTGTAGCCATGCCTATAAGGATTCGGGAGAGAATTAACATCGCAGCATTAAACGCAGCCGCGAAAAAACCAGCGCCAATCACAGCAAGGCCAAGAAAGAGCGTCATGGATTTTCTAGAGCCAACCTTATCTGTAATTGCGCCTACGGGCATTTGCATTAATGCATAACCCCACATATAAGCTAGACCCATTGTTCCAAAAATGGCTGGAGTTAAACCTATATCTTCTATCAAACGAGGCCCCATTACTGCGGGCAAATTTCTGTGAAATGTTGCTAGCAAGTACACGAGAAAAGCGACCAAAAGTATAGGGCGTCGTTTTTTTACCAATTCATGTATAGAATCTTTTATTTCATTCATTTTATAACCGCCTTGCTATTTTTTGAAGGTTTTGAAAGCAACCCCTTCATAATTTTGAAACTAGGACAACTAGTAATTATTAATTTCTATCACCATTTAACCTATAAGAATGACCTGGTAAAATTTTATCACAACCAAATATACAAATAATAGAGATAAAAACAGTCCCATCAATTTGTCATTTTAATCTGGCGTTAAAAACACCAATATTGTGTGTGCAAAGAACCCATACAATTTTTGTAAATAGAGCTCTAAACCATTGGCAGGAATAACTATGCAAAGTATAATTATTTTAACTTTAACTCGCCTTGTGTTATGATTCTTTTATAGATCATAATTTTACTAACCTAAAAAATTTTGCTTTGCTAATTAGCAAAGACATGAGCGAAAGCATTGCAACAATAAATACGAAATCACACTGATCAAATTTTTAGTTTATTGTACAAGTTAGATTTAAAATTTGCAGTAACCAATAACTTTCGTTTGTGGATTTTAAAAATGTAAGAACCTTTAGAAATTAAAAAACTTGATTTGAATGCTCGGCGGGAGAAGGGAGCATCAAAATGAATCAGCAAGCAGAGGCGTTAAAGAAAAAATTAGGAGAACTGCCCGAAGTTCCTCATGCGGCTATTTTAGCGTACGAAAGAAAACAGGATGCTATGATACAAGAGATTATGGAAAAAGCAATTGGCGGCCAAAGTGAAGGGATCTACGGGGGTTTCTCGCCGGCAGACATTAGGGAGATACATCAAGAACATGTAAAAAGTATGGTTACGGTATTCAAATTAAATTATTTTACGCTTTTGCTGCACATTATTCCCTGGGCCTACAGGGTGAGCCGATACAGGCAAGTGCCCGACCATTATTATATTCAAATGTATAAAAGCTGGATAACTGCCGTTGACCATCATATAGAACCGCACCTGGCCAAACCCATTAAAGATGTATATCAATGGTTGATTGACCAGCATGAGCGCTTTTTAGAAATTTCAAAGGACGCCTATTTTTTTCCTTTTGAAATTTCTGAATCGTGGCAAGCAATACAAGAACGTTTTTTGGCAGCCCTTTTGAAAGGGGACCATAAAACATGCATTCACCTTTCAGATGAAAGCGTTTACTCAAAATCGGACCTGGAGGAATTCTACCTGCAGGTGATTAAGCCGTCTATGTATAAAATCGGTATCAGTTGGGAAAAAGGCGAGATTTCTGTGGCGCACGAACACTTGGCTACGTCCATTATTTCCCGGGTAATGGCGAATTTGTATCCTAGATTCATCTTGCTCGATGAACCTAAGAAGCAAAAAGCAGTCGTTACAGCGTCTCCCAATGAGTTTCATGAAATTGGCGCCCGGATGGTTGCTGACTTATTGGAGAAAGACGGCTGGGATGTGGATTATCTCGGGGCAAATGTGCCAAAGCAAGATATCATCGACCTGTTGATGCAAAAGCGTCCTTTAATTTTGGGCATTTCTGTAGCTATGCCATATAACTTAGATAAAGCTTTAAGCCTCATTCATGAGATCAAAAGCGATCAGGCAATCTGTGACACCAGGATTTTACTGGGGGGCAAAATATTCTTAGAGGACCCAAACATCTGGGAACAGACGGGGGCAGATGAATTTGCCATCAATGCCAGGGAAGCTGTTCAAAAAGCAAACAAGCTGCTCAAGGGGGCCTCTAAAAATGGAACGTTATGAACAAATCATCCAAACATCGCCTGACTTGATTGTTGATTATTTTTCCAACCATTCGCAGACCATGGTGCTTTTGTTAAATGAAAATTTAAATATATTAGATTGCAACAAAGCCTTTACAAGTTTTTACAACTTAAAGGAAAAGCCAGTGCATCAAAACCTTCTTTCCTATATAAAGAAGGAAGACATAAAAACACTGCTGGCTGACCCTTCAATGGAAAATCCTATGCACACCCAATTAACAGTCCCCGGAAATGATAGCACTTTATACCTGGTACATTGCATACTGTTTTCACTTGAAGATAAATATTTAATGTTTTGGGAAAATATGACCCTGGGAGAGACTGAAGTGGTTGAAAAAATGTCGGTTTTAAACGAGGAACTGACCAATATGACCAGAGAACTCAGTAAAAAGAATGCGGAGCTCAAAAAAGCCAATGACAGGATTACAAGCCTGCTCCGCACGGATCCTCTTACGGGTATTTACAATAGAAGGTTTTTTATGGAAGAGCTGGAGCGCGCATTTGCATTGCGAGAGCGGCATCAAATCCCTTTTTCGGTCATTATGGCAGACTTAGACAACTTCAAAAAAATAAATGATAACTGGGGCCATGCTGCGGGGGATAAAGTGCTCAGCAGTATCGCAAGACTGTTTCAAGATAACTGCCGGAAAGAAGATATTCCGGCTAGAATTGGCGGAGAAGAATTTGCAATATTATTAAACAGTACAGCTTTTGAACAAGCCCTAACTTTTGCTGAAAGACTGCGAGAAAAGATAGAAACACATGTAACCGATCCTCTCCCCCACTCCTTAACCTGTAGCTTTGGCGTGACACAAGTCAGTGCCGGAGATACTGTAGATACGGTGATGCAAAGGGTTGATGAAGCACTTTACGATGCAAAAAAGGCTGGACGAAACAGGGTGGCCCAGAGCAAGGCCTAGCAGCGATATGCTAAATATATGAACCATGGTAATCGGTTGAACATTGTAACATAATCGTCCTATGTGCGTATTGAACTTTGACGTGAAATGGCTTGTCCTTTGGCTTTTATGAGACGACAAAGGTGTTAAATTGTAAGGTGTTTCTTGCCTTGCCTTCCCCTCCTCTCTACGATGGCCGTGTCATGGCGATCAATGCTTGCTTTTTCCCCTTTGCTGTTTTCCCAAAGTATGAAGGAATCAGAATAAACTGGCAAAGCATTTAAAAAGCTATTGTCCGAATCAGTAAACCCATTGCCCTTGATTTCAGGATATGATAAAATACCTATCTAGGTGTAGAGTTTCAGGTAGGTGATGCTCATCTGGCAGCATTTTAAATATCTAGCAATGTTGACTCAAGTGGGATTGGTGATAGTAATTCCCCTTGTGGGGGCTTTCTTTATTGGTTCTTTTTTGCAGTCCCGGTTTGGCCTACCTGGTTATATTACCATTATTCTTGCTTTATTGGGATTGGTCACTGGTTTTTACAATGCGTATAAATTGCTTTCAAAATGGTGGCAGTTATGAAGCAAGTAGTAGAATTGAAAATAAAAGTGATCAAACACACAATATTGTTTTCTTTGGTAATCACCGCCCTTTTTTTACTAACCGGGTACTTGGGGTTTGCCTATGGTTTTTTTTATGGCACTTTAATTGCGATCATTAATTGGCTTTTATTGGCTCGGACCATGGAAAAATCAACTGCTTACAGCCCCAGGCAAGCAAAGTTTTATGCGATGGCCCATTACATATTAAGATTTATCATTATTTTTGTTGCCGTCTATATAGCAGCAATGAGAGAAGATATGCATGTGGTGGCTACTTTATTGGCGTTATTTGTCCCTAAAGCCACAATCCTTTGGGAGTATGTGATTGTGGGTTTTTGGACGAAAAAGAAAGAAAACCATGACAAACAAAAAACCTAGTTCAGTGATCGTTGGAAAGGGGGATCAATTTTGGAGACTGATTTTGCCCCACGGGTTATATTTGAAATTTACGGGGTAGAGATAACAGAGACCGTTGTAACTACTTGGGTTATTATGCTTTTTCTAGTAATACTCGCTATTGTGGGCACCCGAAACCTGGAAAAAATTCCCTCCGGCTTACAAAATTTCATGGAGCTTATGTATGTAGGCATTGAATGGTTAGTAGATAGTACTATGGGAGAAAAAAATAGAGGTTTCCTCCCCTATATGGGTACATTAACGCTGTATTTGTTGATTGCTAATTTAACCGGTTTAGTCATGGTGCGACCCCCGACTGCAGATTTGAATGTCCCTGTTGGGCTAACTATCATAACTTTCATATTAGTACATACCTCAGGTATGAAATCAAAAGGCGTGGGAGGGTATATGCGAGGTTTTGCAGAACCCCTGCCACTTTTATTGCCTTTAAACATTATCAGCGAGTTGTCCCAACCAGTTTCCTTGGCCTTTCGTTTATTTGGCAATATGATCGGCGCATTTATTATCATGTATCTAATCTATCAATTTGCTCCAATCCTGATTCCCATCGTCCCACATATGTATTTTGATATCTTTGCCGGTGTGATTCAGACTTTTATCTTTGTAATGTTAACAATGACTTATATCTCACTGGCTATGGAATAATTAAAAAGATATTTTTGGGGTCATTGTTCAGATGAGGAGAGAACGCGCGAATTATAAACGAGTTCATTCAGAATAGTAATTTGGTCCTTTCTACCAGGCAAGGGGGGATAAAATGGACGGATCTACAGATTTCATTAATGCGTTTTTAGAGTGGTTGCTGGCCTTTGATACGTTGGTATTGGTTTTAGCTGGCAGTGCAATAGGCATTGGCCTATCCATGATTGCTGGTATCGGAGCGGGTGCTGGTCAAGGGTACGCTGCCGGTAAAGGGGCAGAGGCGGTAGGCAATAATCCAGAGCAGGGAAGGCAGATCACGGTCATAATGCTTTTGGGCGCTGCAGTTGCTGAAACGTCAGGTATATTTGCTCTTGTTGTGGCATTGATACTTCTCTTTGCCAATCCCATTATTGGGGTAGAAGCGGCTGCGCTTGTACTGTTAGCTTCTTCTATTGGCGCTGGGCTGGCTATGATCGCAGGCATAGGCCCCGGAATTGGTCAGGGGTATGCTGCTGGTAAGGGTGCAGAAGGCGTTGGCGTCAACCCGAAAAAACAAAGGGAAGTGACGGTGGTTATGCTCCTTGGATCCGCTGTTGCCACCACATCTGTTATCTTTGCTTTAGTGGTTTCGCTGATTATAATCTATGCAAACCCCCTTTGGGAATCAGACGCGGCACCGTTTGTTCTATTTGCGTCTATATTAGGAGCAGGATTTGCTATGATAGCAGGTATAGGACCTGGTATAGGACAAGGATATGCTGCGGGTAAAGGGACGGAAACTGTGGGGAACAGGCCTGATTACCAGGGCGACATTGTTAAAGTAATGCTGCTGGGACAGGCTGTTGGACAAACAACTGGGATTTATGCGCTATTGATTGCTCTATTGCTGTTATTTGCGAATCCATTGTTGGGAATAATTTAAGCGGTTTGCTCTATTAAGTTGAGTGAGTAACAATCATTGTATAGTTAAGAAAGAGTGAAAGATGAGGTTTGTGAGAGATACGTTTGGAGAATTGGGAGATGATTTTATTAAAACAGATAAATCATTACATCATCTAACTGTACATACTAACTGTGCATAAACCATTTATTTACAAAGCATGATATAAAGTATGATTTGAAAGGTCTGGTTTTTCGTACATCGAAAGCACAATTTATAAGTTATAAGGAGGAATCTAAAATGGTAGACGGACAATCTTTAGTACTTGCTGCAAGTGCGGTTGGTGCAGGTTTGGCTATGATTGCGGGCATTGGTGCTGGTATAGGCCAGGGGTTTGCTGCTGGCAAAGGCGCTGAAGCTGTGGGAAGACAACCTGAAGCGCAGGGGGATATTATCCGAACCATGCTTTTGGGTGCTGCTGTAGCAGAGACTACCGGGATTTATGCCCTGGTAATTGCACTGCTGCTTTTATTTGCCAATCCTCTTATTGGCATGCTATAGAAAGGAGGTTTGGGTCTCTTGGTACAACTAGATGCGACCACTTTTATGACAATAGCTAATATCCTTATTCTCTTCTATTTGTTAAAACGCTTTTTGTTTAAACCATTAGGAGACTTTATGGAAAACAGAAGGAGTGAGATTAAACAAGATTTAGATCATGCAAAACAGGAAAGAGGACAGGCCGAAGAATTAAGACAGCAATATGAAGCTAAGCTCAGAGATGTAAAAGGGGAAGCTCAAGAGATTATTAAACAAGCGCGGACAAGGCAGGATGAAATAATTAAAGAAGCCAGAGCTGAAGCCGAAGAAGAAGCAGAAGAGATAAAAGCCAAGGCGAAAGAAGAGATTGAACAAGAAAAGAAGAAAGCTGTTGATGAGCTCAAAAGAGAAGTGGCAGGTTTATCAATTCAAGTGACGGAGAGGGTTTTACGAGAAAAAGTTGATCGTGAGAAACAAAAAGAGCTGGTAGAAAAATTTATCCAAGAGGCAGGTAGAGTATCATGAGTGTAGCAACCAGATACGCTGAAGCACTAATTGAATTGGCAGAGGAAAAGAATAAGTTGGAAGAGATTATGCAAAATTATCATAAATTAATGGATTTGCTGAACAAACAAGAGAAACTATTTAAAATCCTGGATCATCCGGTGATCACGCGGGAAGAGAAAAAAGAGATTTTTGATCAACTGTCTCATAATATGGAACGATCAATTCGAAATTTTTTGCATTTACTTGTTGACAAGAAACGCGAAAATTTACTAACACAAATATACCATGAATTTAATCGCTTATCTTTGGAACAGCAAAAAAGGACTCTTTGCCATGTGGTGACCTCTCATCCTCTTGAAAAAAGTGAAAAAGAAGAATTGAAAAAAGCACTGGCAAGTATATCCCAACGCAGTATTGAACTCGAAGATGTAGTTGATCAGGACATTATTGGTGGGATTGTGGTGAGAATTGGTGATACTGTGTACGATTATAGTATCAAGAAACAATTAAATAAGCTGGAAGAACAGCTTAAAAAGACAACAATCACAAGTTGAGGTGAAGGATATGAGCATTCGTCCTGACGAAATCAGTTCAGTGCTAAAAGATAAAATAGAACATTATGAAGCGGATGTAGATGTCTATGAGGTAGGCACTGTGCTTTATGTTGGTGATGGCATTGCCCGGATACATGGGCTTGAAAATGTCATGACTAACGAATTGGTCGAGTTTCCCGGTGAAGTGTATGGGATGGCACTCAACCTAGAAGAAGATAATATCGGTTGCGTTATCCTAGGGGATTACAATCATATTAAAGAAGGGGATCAGGTCAAGAGAACCGGAAGGATTATCAGCGTCCCTGTAGGTGAAGAACTTGTAGGCCGGGTTGTAAATCCGGTGGGCGAACCCCGTGATGGAAAAGGGCCCATTGACACTGACGCCTTTCGTCCAGTGGAGAGCAGTGCTCCTAGTGTTATTGATCGAGTTCCTGTGGAAGAACCGCTTCAAACCGGATTAAAATCTATAGATTCCATGATCCCTATAGGCAGAGGCCAGCGGGAGTTGATTATAGGAGATAGAAGTACCGGTAAAAGTGCAATTGGCATTGATACAATTCTAAATCAAAAGGAAACAGATGTTTATTGTATTTATGTGGCCATAGGTCAGAAAAAATCTACTGTGGCTCAAGTGGTGGACATATTTGAACGGCATGGTGCTATGGATTATACGACTGTGGTTGCAGCCACAGCGGATGAACCTGCTCCGCTGCTTTATTTGGCCCCTTATGCTGGCTGTAGTATGGGTGAGAAATTCATGTATGAAGGAAAACACGTGCTTTTGGTCTATGATGACTTATCCAAGCATGCAGTAAGCTACAGGGAGATGTCCTTGCTTTTAAGGCGTCCCCCGGGACGGGAAGCCTACCCTGGAGACATTTTTTATCTTCATTCTAGGTTGTTGGAAAGGGCTGCCAAATTGAATGAGGATAATGGTGGGGGATCATTAACCGCCCTCCCAATTATCGAAACGCAAGCAGGTGATGTTTCTGCTTATATTCCCACGAATGTGATTTCGATTACTGACGGTCAAATATACCTAATTGAAGACCTTTTTAATGCTGGCCAACTACCTGCTGTGGATGTTGGCATTTCTGTATCCCGCGTAGGAGGTTCGGCCCAGTTAAAAGGGATGAAGCAGGTATCTGGGACATTACGGTTGGATTTGGCCCAGTACAGGGAATTAGAAGCATTTGCTCAATTTGGAACGGATTTGGATAAGGCCACGCAGCAAAAACTAGGTCGAGGAAGGCGAACGTTTGAAATCCTTAAACAAAACCAGTATCAGCCCATGCCCGTAGGGGACCAAATTGTGGTTATTTTTAGTGCGACAAAGGGACTTTTGGATGATTTGCCGGTAGAGCAAGTGGGTGAATTTGAAGATTTTATGTTGAAGTATTTAAAAGATCACGAACCGGAATTAAAAGCTGAAGTAGACACTGGTCAAAAAATACCTGATGAAACACAAGAAAAGCTGACTACAACTATTGAAAATGCTAAAGAAAGATTTAAAGAAGAAAAAGAACTCACCGGTTAAATAAGGTGGTGTATCTATGACCCAGAGTACTCGAGAAATTAAGCGACGGATAAATAGCGTTCAAAGTACCAAACAGATCACACGGGCAATGGAAATGGTGGCCGCAGCAAAATTAAAGCGGGCAGAAGAGCGAGCAGAAGCCAATCGCCCTTATGAACAAAAGATGCGCCAATCGATATTTAGGGTGCTTAGACAAGCTAAATTGATCAGCCATCCGTTGATGGAAGATACTGAAGCAAATCTTCCATCCGGGCATATAGTTATGGCTGCAGACCGTGGGCTTTGTGGTGGCTATAATGTTAACGTGGCGAAAAAAGCCGCAGCTCATATAGGAGATAATATAGAATCTACGCAATTAATTACGGTGGGAAAATTTGTCCGGGACTACTTTCGAAAGCGCGGCTACAATATTATATCTGAATATGTGGATATCGAAGATTATCCAACCCTGGAAAGACCCGAAAAAATAGCAGCTTCTGTGGAGCAGATGTTTAATGATGGAATTTTAGGAGAAGTCTATCTGACTTTTTCAGAATTTGTGAATCCCATGATACAAAAACCAGTGACCTGGAAAATATTACCTATGTCAAGAGAGACGTTCGACTTGGAGTCCACCGAAGAGACGGAAGAGAGCACGAAAAAAACAGAGAACATTTCATCTAAAACAGGCAATGAATCTTCTAAAGAAGAAAAAGAAGACATTTTATATGGATTGGAAGATCAAATATATCAATTTGAGCCCACTGCTTTCTCTGTGCTGGGAGGGCTTTTATCCGGTTATATGAAAAGCTCCCTTTACAGGGCGCTGTTAGAATCTAAAGCCTCTGAGCAAGGGGCTAGGATGACTGCAATGAAGAATGCTACGGATAATGCAGAAGAGATGATTGAAGAGCTAACGCTATCATACAATAAAGCTCGTCAAGGGGCAATAACTCAGGAAATCTTGGAAGTTGTGAGTGGCGCAGAAGCACTGAAGTAGTATGAAAGGGAGGGAAAGTGCATGACTGTAGGTACTATAGGAAAAGTTAAACAAGTGATTGGACCTGCTGTGGACATACAGTTCGCCAAAGGCGAACTCCCGTCGCTTTTGAACGGGGTGGAAATAAAGGCAGGTCTTACTGAAAACGGGGATCCCGTTTCTTATGAAGCGGGAGACCGTAAAATTAGTTTAATCTTAGAAGTGGCTCAACACCTGGGAGATGAAATGGTGCGTTGTGTGGCCATGGGTTCGACTGATGGTGTGGTTAGAGGCATGGAAGCTAGAGATACTGGTAAGCCCATTACCGTACCTGTAGGCAGATCTACCCTGGGCAGGGTTTTCAACCTTTTGGGTGAACCAATTGATGGGTTGGGAGAAGTGCAAGGCGAAGATTATTATCCCATTCATAGAGATTCGCCCCCTTTTGAAGAACAAAAAACTTCTACTGAACTCCTGGAAACGGGTATAAAAGTTTTGGATTTAATGGTTCCGTATTCAAGAGGTGGGAAAGTTGGATTGTTTGGTGGCGCTGGCGTAGGCAAGACTGTTCTGATTATGGAATTAATTCGAAATATAGCTTATGAACACGGTGGATTTTCTGTCTTTTCCGGCGTAGGCGAGCGAACCAGGGAAGGCAATGACCTGTGGTTGGAAATGAATGAATCCGGTGTTATTGATAAAACGGCTTTAGTTTTCGGGCAAATGAACGAACCACCAGGCGCCAGGATGAGAGTGGGTTTATCAGGACTTACCATGGCTGAATATTTTAGGGACAGTGAAGGACAAGATGTATTATTATTTATCGACAATATTTTCAGGTTTACCCAGGCCGGACAAGAAGTGTCTGCATTATTAGGCAGAATGCCTTCGGCAGTGGGTTATCAGCCCACTCTACAAACAGAAATGGGTGAACTCCAGGAAAGAATTACTTCCACAAAAAAAGGATCCATTACTTCTATCCAGGCAATATACGTCCCAGCAGATGACCCAACAGATCCGGCACCAGCCACCACCTTTGCTCACTTGGATGCCAGTACGTATTTGGAAAGGTCCATCGCAGAAATGGGACTATACCCGGCGGTTGATCCTTTATCTTCTAACTCTAGGATTCTGGATTCACAAATACTGGGTGAAGAGCATTATAATGTTGCAAAAGGAGTTCAGCAAGTTCTTCAACGCTACAAAGAGCTTCAAGACATTATTGCGATACTGGGAATGGACGAACTTTCCGATGAAGATAAACTCACCGTATCCCGGGCCAGAAAAATACAAAGGTTTTTAAGTCAGCCGTTCTTTGTAGCAGAGCAGTTTACCGGGATGTCTGGGAAGTATGTGCCTGTCAATGAAACGGTTCGAGGGTTTAGGGAAATTCTTGATGGCAAACACGATGAAATTCCGGAAGAAGCATTTTATATGGTGGGCCCTATTGAAGAAGTGAGAGAAAAGGCAGAAAAATTGGGTTAATTTAGCTAGATTAAGTTGATTTAGCAACATTCCGCTGCTCGAGAGGGTGAATATGCAATGGCTAGAACTGAATTTTTACTTGAGATTGTTACGCCAGAACGTTTGGTTTTATCTCAAACAGTAACGTCAATTACTGCTTATTCGGTGGACGGGCGTTTAGGCATTTTGCATGACCACCGTCCTACTGTTACAAAACTTAAAATCGCGCCCCTTTATTATAAAACGGCTAGGGGTGAAAAAGAATCTGTCGCCATTAGCGGAGCGGGTTTTTTAGAAGTGACGCCATTGAAGGCAACGGTTTTATGCTTACGCGCCGAACTTTCTAATGAAATAGATATAGAGCGGGCAAAAAAAGCGAAGGGAAGAGCTGATGATAGGTTGAATCACAACAGCGAAGACATCGATTATACTCGGGCACGGGCCAGTTTTCAAAGAGCACTGGCTAGAATTAACGCAGCGCAGGAGATAGAAGAATAATTTTTAATCAATTGATGGTAACGTTTAGTGCTTTTTTTTGAATAAACGGGCGATCAAAGTGGGTGAGGCGAATGTCAGAAGAAAATTTTTCTTCCAAGTCAGAACTAGAACAAAAATTGATAGCAGGCATTCACGGAGCACCAGAAATAAAAAAGGAGGAAAAAAAACGATTTTTGGGAGAATTTAGGGAGAGAATTATTAAAGCGCTTACCTTAGAGCAAGTGCATGAAGAAGGCACTTACCCGGAAATATTAGATGCGATTCGCTGCCCCAAGGCAAAGCAGTTGATAATAAGCCGGAAAGTGGACTTAGACTATGCCAGAGATTATATTAACCTAGCTCGTCAAGAAGGGTTAGCCTTTACTACTGTAGACGACCCTGATTTTAAAGGCCCGATTGCTTTAATTATATCTGCGGATGAGGCGGTAGACATTGAAGAGATCCATGTAAAAAGCCGGGAGGAGAGGCTGCGTAGTAAAGGTATACCAGAAGCTATCATCAACGCGAAAGGTAAGTATCTTTGCCGGGATTGCTTTGAGCTGCTAGAAAAAATTGCGCCGGAAGAAGCAGCCGGTTTTCGCCAACCGACTTTCTGGGAACGTTTAATGGGCAAACGATGTGTGTCTTGTGATGAAAAGTCTTAAAAGTTTGGCTTACGAAACATGAGTGGTATAGTTTATGTTTTGTAATGAAAACAACATTATATCAAGTGAATCAGCGAAAAAATTGGCATTTTAGCAGGATATAATGATGAAAAAGTAGAACAATAAACTACAAATCACTATTAACTGTTAATTTATAAATTTTTATTGATTTTTGAAATAGAAACCGATCATCTAGGAAAGGTAGATCACAGAAGAAAGAGGAGGAATTTTACTTGGATAAAATAAGCGTAACAGGTGGCCGCCCGCTAAAAGGAACAGTTAGAATTAACGGTGCTAAGAATGCTTCTTTGCCCATTTTAGCAGCTTCCCTCTTGACCAGATCTCCCGTCACCATTAAGGAAGTTCCTCTCCTGAAAGATGTACATACTATGTGTGAGGTGTTGTCTTACCTGGGCTGTGATGTAGATACGCAGCAGTCCGGAAGAATTGTTGTGGACTCATGTAATATTAATAATGTAGAAGCACCTTATCATCTGATGAGTAAAATGAGAGCTTCTTTTTTAGTCACAGGGCCGCTGTTGGCACTGGAAGGAAAAGCCAGGGTTTCTTTACCTGGTGGCTGTGCTATAGGCAGCCGTCCCATTGATCTGCATTTAAAAGGTTTTTCTGCCCTAGGTGCAGAGATTACTTTTGGTCACGGTTTTGTTGAAGCAAAATGTAATCAGAGATTGGTTGGCAATCGTATATACCTTGATTTCCCAAGTGTAGGTGCTACCGAGAATATTATGATGGCAGCCACCTTAGCTGAAGGAACGACAATAATAGAAAGTGCAGCTGAAGAGCCGGAGATCGTGGATTTGGCTAATTTTTTAAATCAAGCGGGTGCGAAAATAGTTGGCGCTGGTACGGATACAATTAAAATCGAAGGTGTCAAAGAGCTGAAAAGTACTGAACACACGGTAATTCCAGACAGAATAGAAGCTGGAACTTTCCTGGCAGCTGCGGCGATTACTGGCGGTGAAGTTATGGTGCAAAATGTTATTTCAGACCATATTAGGCCGATTATTAGGAAAATGGAAGAAATGGGAATAGAGATTAGAGAGCAAGAATCTGGTTTGTTAGTTGTAAGCCATGACGAGCTCTTACCAATCAAGTTGAAAACCATGCCTTTCCCTGGTTTTCCAACTGATATGCAACCACAAATGATGGCTTTAATGACAAAAGTAAATGGAGAGAGCCATGTGACTGAAACTGTTTTTGAAAATAGATTTAAGCATGTGGATGAATTAATTCGAATGAATGCTGATATCACCGTTGAAGGCAACTCAGCACAAGTTAGAGGAGGTAAAACCTTAACGGGTGCACCTGTAAAATCCTCGGATCTACGAGCGGGAGCGAGTCTAATTTTGGCAGCATTAACTGCCGAAGGTACTACAGAAATTTCTGATGTATATCACATTGATCGGGGTTATTATCAATTTGTAGAAAAATTACATGATTTAGGAGCTTCTATATGGCGAAATAAAAGTCACATCAGGGAAGCGGCTAATTAGCAATAATATTTAATATAATTACAGGAGGCCACTATTTATGTGTTGCGATGCTTGAGTGAATGCTTCTTTGTTTATGAATATACGGCGAGCCGATTTTGGAAAAGCTGCGTTTACTGTTTGACCAAACGCAGTGAGGAAGTTTTAACGCAGCACAAAATTGAGAGCAGGGCAGCGCCAGTTGAGCAAAGTCACGAGCAAAGCATCTCAACATCAAATTCGACCATTATTCCGACTTAACTTGAATTTAGACTATTAAATTAAATGAAAAATAAATGACGGGTAGGGGGAGTGTAGATGCTTGGTTTTAATATGGATATAGGTTTAGATTTAGGCACAGCCAGCATATTAATCTTTAGACGCAAACAGGGTGTTGTACTACAAGAGCCTTCAGTGGTGGCAATAAACAACGATAGCGGTAAAGTACTGGCAGTGGGGCAAGAAGCTTATAACATGATTGGTCGCACGCCCGGAAATATTGTCGCAGTTAGGCCGATGAAAGATGGAGTTATAGCTGATTTTACCATTACAGAGCTCATGCTCCGGCGTTTTATTGAGAGAGCTTGTAGAAAACAGTATTTTCTCAAACCCAGAATAATGATCTGTGTGCCTGCAGGTATCACTTCTGTGGAGCAGAGAGCTGTCTTGGAAGCCTCATCGCGGGCTGGCGCGAAACAAACCTTTTTAATTGAAGAACCTAGAGCCGCGGCTTTGGGCGCTAACTTAGATATTTTTGAACCCAGCGGCAGTATGGTTGTGGACGTTGGAGGTGGAACCACTGATGTAGCTGTGTTAAGCTTGGGAGATTTGGTGACTAGCACTTCCTTACGGGTAGGAGGGGATAAATTTGATGAAAGCATAGTTAATTATATTAAAAGTCATCACAACCTCTACATTGGTGAAAGAACTGCTGAGGAAATTAAAATGAAAATAGGCACCGCCTATCCGGATGCGAAAAATAAAACTATGGAAGTAAGAGGCAGACACCAGGTGAGCGGATTACCTAAAAATATAACCATTTCTTCTAACGAAATATTTCAAGCGCTGAAAGAACCCATCACCAATATTATTGATTGTATAAAACAAGTGTTGGAGCAAACACCTCCAGAATTATCAGCTGATATTATGGATAAAGGTATTGTCATCACAGGAGGTGGGTCACTGCTGGATGGCTTGGATAAACTGCTTCAAGACGAAGTGGATACACCTGTATATATTCCCGAAAACCCCATAGGATCTGTGGCCGAAGGCACTGGTAAGGCCTTGGAGTATCTTGATAAATTGGAGGGGTCTTTGGTGAGCAACAAAACTGTTGCAAGAAGAAGGTAAGAAGGTGATGGTTAGGAATATACTAAGTTAAAAAAGCAAAAGAAGAAAAAAGAAAGGAGGTGAAGGGGTGCTTAGAGGACTTTATACATCCGCTTCTGGCATGTTAACGCAGCAGAGAACACAAGAAATGCGTGCTAACAACATGGCCAATGTGGACACTTCAGGTCACAAAAGGGATATGGCTGTAAAAAGGGATTTTCCCAGTATGTTTTTAAGACGTATTAATGATACGGAAAGACTTGGACCTTACGGCCCCGAGATGGACTTTAGACCTTACATTGGTGAGCTGGGCGCAGGCGTAGTGCTTGAAGAGACAGTGAAGGATTTTTCCCAGGGAACTCTGAAGGAGACGGGTAATTCTCTGGACCTCGCCCTGGATGGCCAAGGGTTTTTTACGGTAGAGGGACCGGAAGATGCGATCTTTTTTACTAGATCCGGTGCTTTAACCCTCAATCAGGATGGAACCCTTGTGACTCAACAGGGCCACCCGGTTTTGGGTGATGAGGGGGAGGATATCCAACTCTCTGGGGAAGGCGAGGTCACTGTCACCGAAGATGGGGATATTTATGAAGGTGGAGAATATTTGGCTACATTGGGCTTAGTAGATTTTGATAACCCACAGGGTTTATCCAGAGTGGGTGAAAATCTACTTGAAGAGACCGATGAATCAGGAGAACCAATTGCGCCAGAAGGGCTTGGTGTTCGACAGGGCTACGTTGAAGGGTCTAACGTTAATATCGTAGATGAAATGACCGGGATGATTAATGCCCTAAGAGCTTATGAAACAAATCAAAGAGCAATTCATGCGCATGATGAGACCTTAGATAGATCTGTTAATGAAACAGGTAGACCCCCATCTTAAACTGGCTTATAATAGACAAATTGCTGGTCAAAAAACTGACTGTAAACGACAGTCATGATGTCTAAATTAAAAAAAGCGAGTGCCAGCTTGATATTAGGAGGTGACGGTATGTTTCGATCCCTATGGACAGGTGCTGCTGGAATGAATACCCAGCAAAAAAATATGGATACGGTTTCTAATAACTTGGCTAATGTTAATACCACAGGTTTTAAAAAAAGTAGAGCAGAGTTTCAGGATTTGATTTATGCCAACCTTGAACGCCCGGAGGCCCCTATTGATGCTGAACGATCTACCCCTGCAGGCATCCAGCTAGGTCACGGATCCAGGCTTTCTGCCACGCTAAAAGACTTTTCTACTGGGAGTTTGCAAGAAACAGAGCAAAATTTTGACTTAGCGTTAGAAGGGGATGGATTCTTTATCATAGAAGGGGCTGATGGCGAAGAATACTACACCCGAGACGGGTCATTCAAAATCGATGGTGAAGGTAATTTGGTGACTTCTGATGGGTTGCATGTGCAAAGTTTTGATGGGGAACTTGATGAGGAACGTTCCGATGTGTCGATCAGTCCGGAGGGTGTAGTTTCAGCTAGAACAGAAGATGGGGAAATGGAAGAAATTGGCGAATTTGAGTTGGCGTCCTTTATTAACCCGGCAGGGTTGGAAGCTGAAGGTGGTAATTTATTCTCGGAAACTGCTGCTTCGGGGGAACCTCAGATAAGCACTCCAGGTGCAGACGGTATGGGAGTTTTAAGGCAAGGATTTTTGGAAGGATCGAATGTTAATATTGCAGAAGAAATGGTGAACATGATAACTGCGCAGAGGGCGTACGAAACCAATTCCAGATCTGTTCAAACCACTGATGAAATGATGGCTATTGCAAATGACTTAAGAAGATAACGAGAACTTAACTGGAGGCATTACAATGACTATTGATGGGGTTAATTTTACAGGAGATGGAAGAAATATTGATGACACGGAGCATTATGCTCCGGCCAAACATAAAATTGATCCTGCCCAACACAGTAATTTTCAGCAAGAATTAGAAAGAGTGAGAGCATCAATGCCTGAACAGCAAAAACAAATGCACAAGGGAGAGGAGAAAAAGGCTTCAGAAACGGACGACGTTTCAAAAGAAGCAGATGGAAAGGGAAAAACTGTAGAAGATGAACAGCTTATGAAAGCTGCCAGGCAGTTTGAAGCCCTTTTTATTCAGCAAATGCTTCAGGGTATGAGAGAGACAGTACCAGAATCGGAGTTAATAGATGGAGGCATGGCTGAAGAAATTTATGAAGGTATGCTAGATGAAGCATACGCTGAAAAAATGGCTCAAAGCGGAGGGATGGGATTAGCTGATAAGATTTATGAACAATTTACTTCAGAGTATGCAGGACTTTCTTTTGAAGATAGGACACACTAAAGAATTAAAAGCTACAAAAAAAGTGTTACTTACGAAGTCAGCTGCCTGACAATAGAGATTAGGAAAGAAAAATAGGTTTAGAGGCGTACTATATATTGATAGATCTTGCTTAACGAATAGATAAAAAAGGCAAAAAATGCCCCGGGATGGAGACTGGGGCATTTTTTGTATATGGAAC
>CAZARY010000009.1:0-21302 GCA_964487675.1 uncultured Clostridia bacterium
TGTTCATTAATTTGCCATACCTCACTTTCCTCTTTATGCCGAGATAGCAGTTCTTCCATCCTGGCAATTTCTTCCTGTACAGCCGCTATAGCTGACTCGGCTTCTTCCTGGGCTTCAGCCTGAACCGTAATATCTACCCTAGTATCTAGCAACACAGCAGTCTTGGTTTCTTGCACCCAATCTTCAACGGCAGTTTCCTGCTCTTTTACAACGTCGTTGCCATTACATCCCATCATCAAAATAAAAATAATGGTTAAAGTTAAAAGGGCGACTAAGAACAAATTACTAGACGGGCTATACCTTTTAATGAGCTTGCCACCAGCATTCTTTCCTCTACCAGTAAATTCCGCCACTACCCGTGCCTCCTTTGAGCTAATTAGATATATTCACTATAACCGATTTGTATATGAAAAGTCAAAAACTAGACACATAATGATAGGCGTATTTTAGATCTGAGTTTAAGGAAAAATACGATCGTAAAACACCAATACAAGGAGGGAGATCCCTAAAACCAATATAATTACAAAAGAATCAAAATTCAAGTTTTTCACCGTTACATTGTTAGGGTCAAACTGTAATTTTGATAATAACCCTTTCTTCTGCTTTCTAGCCCTGGTAACGTAATGACTTACTTTTCCAGAACGCTGGTACGCACGATCTAACTCTTCTTTAAGCATTTCAGTGGCATCCTTCTCATCTTCTTCTGTAACAGGTCGGAGCGTACTAATGGTTTTGTCATACCCTTCCTCAAGTACTTTGTCCAGCTGTCTGCTTTTTCTGGCTATATCCCTGGCCCTATACCCAGTTGTTTGAGATAAATCCATCATGCCTTCTTCGAAATCGGCCGTTTTCTGAGCCGCATGCCTAGCTCCTTTGCTGCTGGAACTATAAGCGCTATCCAGGCTCTCATCCAACTCACTTATTTTTCGGCAAATACGAAAAGAAGTTTCACTGGTGGATTCATAGAGATCATTTACAGATACATCAAAAGAAGTCCCTAACTTTTCAATCCCGGATAATATGTTTGTGATCGCAGGTTGATAAATTAAAGCTTCTATACTTAACCATTCCGGGACTTTCACCCTACTGACCTGGAATTTTACGTCCGCCAGGGTAATGGCTCCTGCAATCAATAATACGGTCACCACTTTAAATAAATCTTTAGATGTAAATAAATCCATGCCATATAATTGCTCGTGGACTACTTCTCCATAATAAGGGAAAGTAGTGAAAGCCGGTACGATAATGCTGCCCAAAACAAAATTAGGGAAAAATCCAATTGCAATGATCATCACCGAAAAAACAGTTAACACCACTTTAATAATAGGGGCGACGGAAAAATCCGTTTGTTTCCATTCTTCTGGCAGCTGCCCCAGAAACATTCCACGGAATAACTTGATAAAGTAAGACACCGTTAAAGCACTGGTAAACACAAATATTTTATCTGCAATTTCCAACGCCAGGCCGGGGCTCATATAAGAAACTTCTGTCAGTGCGTGATGAATAATAGTCTTGCTGGCGTAACCATTAAACAGAGGAATGCCAGCTATACCTAGGGCGGCTATAATAAAAGTAACCCCCATATAAGGAGCTTGTTTGAACATCCCTCTCACTCGATCAATATCCAGCACGTGCGTGCGAATGAATATGGCTCCAACAATTAAAAAGAGGGAGGCTTTGAAGAAAGCATGGTTCATAATATGCATTAAGCCACCTGCAAAACCAATGGGCCCTTCTGGCCCCAAATAAATCGCTGTCCCCAATGCCAATATAATAAAACCAATTTGGCTTACACTGCTGTATGCAAGAATTACTTTGGCCTGGTTTTGGAGAAGGGCCATCAATGCTCCTAATAACATGGTCATAATGCCAACCCAGAATAATCCCATACCCCAAACAGATATGGTATGTTCGTACAATGTTATTTCCGCTTCAGTTTCAGGCCCCATTAGGACTAAAAATACGCGCCAAATTCCGTACACACCTGTTTTGATTAACAAACCAGATAAAATAGCGCTCGCAGGCGTGGGCGCCACCGGATGCGCTTTAGGCAGCCAGATATGGAGGGGAACCATGCCTGCTTTGATCCCAAAACCAATAATAAATAATATTAACACCAGCGGTATGTTCACGCCGGCCGCCACTATTTCACCCAACTGAGGGGTGATTTCCAGGGTGTCCAAGTTAAAATAGAGTATAAATAGACCTAACAAAATGCTTAGGCCACCACCAATACCCAGAAATAGATACAAATTCCCAGCTCTCATGGCTTCTTTGTTTTCTTCATGAATCACCAAAACGTAACTGGATAAACTCATAATTTCAAAGAATAAAAACAGACCGAATAAGTCTCCCGTGACAAAAACCCCTAAAGTTGAGCCAAAAGTCACAAGCCAAAAGAAATAAAAACGATTTTGGTTATGTTCATGGCTAATGTATTCTAGTGCATAAAGGGTGGCTAAAAACCATATCAAAGAAATTAGAGCCACAAAAATAAAGGAAAACTGGTCCACTCTAAATATCAAGCCTATCTCCAAAAACCATTCTACGTTATATTCAATAATGCGTTCCTCTAGTAAAAAAAACATCCGCACAGCAATCAAGAGGGGAATGGCCGTCAGCGAAACAACCAGTGTGTTTCGAACATTTTTTGAGGCAGATTTAGCGCAAAAAAGCACCCCTAAAGACCCCAGTAAAGGAATAAATACCATCAGCACTGGAAGCAAACTAGTAATGGCTGCTGTTTCGACTGTTAAATTTTGCATTTAAGACAACCTCCCGGTCACACCTAGTGACCCAGCATAACCCGGGCTACCTCTTCTGCAACGTCAAGAGGGTAAGCTGGGAATAATCCTATTGCTATTACCATTATACCTAAAAAAACAATAGGTATCCACATCTGCCAGGGTATAGGCGCGCAGTAAAGGGACTTGACCCTATTCATATCCATCTCACCAAAAAAACCATTGATTACTATGGGTAAATAATAGACCCCATTAAGCAAACTGCTTATTAAAATCACCAAAACAAAACCAGGTTTACCAGCATCCAAGGCACCTAATGCCAAGTACCACTTACTGATAAACCCATTGGTTCCAGGAATACCAATCATGGCAAAAGCGCCTATAGTAAAGCTAAGCATTAACCAGGGGAATCTGATACCCAGCCCATTCATATCTGCAATTTGACGGATCCCAGTCGAATATATAATGGCTCCAGCAATTAAAAACAACATAGCTTTAATAATAGCATGGTTCAATATATGTATGATGCCGCCCTGAAAACCAGTAATAGTAAGCAATCCCACACCAAGAAAAACATAGCCTATTTGAGCAACTGAAGAATATGCCAGCATTTTCTTTATATCTTCTTGGACGATGGCAAACATGGAGCCGACTATCATTCCCGCTGCCGCAAGCCAAGTCATGATATTAGTTATGGGTATTTCCTGGAGTACGGCCTCTGGAATCACCAAAAAATAAACCCTGGCTAAGGCAACTGCGTATATTTTTATCACCAAACCACTCAAAATGGCACTTGAAGGCGAAGGCGCTGAACCATGCGCATCTGGCAGCCAAACGTGCATGGGAAACAAAGCGCTCTTTACGCCAAACCCCACCAAAAACAATGCCACGACAGCTATTATTACGGTATTATACTCGGAATAATTCATAGATAATTGTTCGGAAATGAAATCCATGTTTAAATGTCCAGTGATTAAATAGGTAATTGCTATGCCCATGAGCAAAGCGGCTGAACCCATGGCATTAAGAATTAAATATTTTAAACTGGCTTCAATCGTTTCTCTATTCTGTTTGACACAAATAATTGTAACCGATGAAAGCAGGGTGATCTCTAAGAGCACAAAAAGATTAAATAGGTCATTGGTTAGTCCCATCCCAATCATTGAAGCCATGAGCAACATGTAGAGGGGATAAAACAGCTGCAAGCTATTGTCACTCAACTCATGCGGAAGGTCCTTTGTTGCATACAATAAAGCTAAAAAACCAATCCCACTTATGACAATCATCATATAGACACCAAGGTAATCTACGTTAAACTCAATGCCCCACGGGGGTGGCCACTCTCCCACTGCATATTTGAAAGGCCCATTATGCTCTATGCGCCATAACAAAAATAATCCAGTAGCAAACATAACTGCCATAGCGGTTAGAGAAATTATTTCACTCCAGCGTCTGCGCCATAAATTCACCACCGGTAGAATAAACGAGAGGAAGATACCGAGTAAGACCATTATTATAGGTAAGTGTGAGGTCCAAGGCAAAGCGATCAGCTCCTCATCCGGGTTATTTTATCCGTATCTAATGTGCCATAAAAACTGTAAATTTTAACTATTAAGCTCAGAGCAAGCGCAGTAATGCTAATAGCTATAACGATGCCAGTAAGAATTAAGGCATGGGGCAATGGGTTAACGTAAACAACCTCTCCAGCGCCCCCTTCTTCTACGATAGGAGCCCTCCCCCCAATTACGTATCCAGTGGAAACAAAAAGCAGGAATATTGAAGTTTCCATAATATTTAAGCCGATAATCTTTTTAATTAAATTAGGATGCGTTAATAATGTATAAGCCCCGATCAGAAATAAAAGCAGAGAAAAAAGGAAATGATAATTCGCTGCCAGGTTAGAGATGAATGCCATGATGGCCCTCCTCTTCAGTAACCAGTAAGTAAAACAACTTCACAACGCTCAGCGCCACTTTAAAGCCATTAGCTACATTAAACCAGTTTCCATGTACTGGAAAAGGAACAGGGAATATAATCATAACAAAAATAATACCTATGAACATAGTATAGGCCCCCGTTATAGCTTGAATCTTCATCCCTTCAGTCTCCAACATATTTGAAAACCGGGTGATTTTTGAATTGCTGCGGTCAACCGATGGAAGCCCGCCCCCTTTATAAGTCAACCTGTAAAGTATAAAAGCAGTGCCTAGGGTCGCGCCACCAGAAAATCCTCCTCCCGGGGATACGTGTCCAAAAAAAATAACATACAACCCATATAAAATAATGAACGGAAGGAGCGCCCTGGTAACCACCTGTAGTATTAAGTCTCTCATGAGTATGCCTCCGTTTATATCATTCTTCGGGTTTGCCTTCCATAACAGCTAATACACTGGTAATAGCCGTGTACAGCACAACGATTTCACCAAACGTATCAAAAGCCCGGTATTCCACCAGGACAGCGGAAACAACATTGGTATGCCCGGTCTCTTCAGGAGCTCGTTCTAAATACCTTTCTACCACCTGATTAAAAACAGGATTGTCGGGATTACCAAAGGTAGGCATTTCTGAAACAACTATTATTAATGCGTACCCGATGACAATTAAAATCAATAATGCCGAAAGTTTCCTCATTAATCCTCATACCTCCTTGTTCTACTTATTGTGACCACGAATAATAAGCTGGTCACGCCTGCACCTATGGCTGCTTCAGTGATTGCCACATCCGGGGCATGCAGTTGTTCCCATATTACCGCCATCACTAAGCTGTAAGCCGCAAATATTATGACGGCACTCAATAAATCTCTGGTTCTCTCAACAGCCACCGCGCAAATCACCAAAAAAAGGAGTAATAATACGTTTAATATGTACTGGGTCATTTCACTTCCTCCTTTGTGGCATCTATAAAACCAGTGGTTTCGTCATGAGGCATGGACGTATAGTAGGAAGCCCGAGCTGTCATGTGTGCAGCGGTTGGATGCGTAATCCAAATAAAAATGATAATAAATACAATCTTTAACGAAGAAACATCAAAAGGCTGGGCTAAGATCAGTGCAAGAAGTATCAAGCCTGCACCCAGGGTATCACATTTAGTGGTCGCATGCAGTCGGGTATACACATCAGGCAACCGGAGCAACCCTACTACACCAACAAAAAAGAAAAATACCCCGGCAATCAGCAATATGGCAATTAAAGTCTGAATTATTAGTTCCATTTCAATTCCTCCGAAATGCATTGATCTTTTATGTGTGCCTTTTTATCAACATCTTTTATACTGAACATATTTCGCAATCCCTACCACAGCAATAAAAGCAATCAAGGCGTACACCAGGGCCACATCCAAAAAAATCCCCTGTTCATATATATAAGCCACCAAGGCTATTATTGTAACTACTTTTGTAGTAATGATGTTAATGGCTACGACTCGGTCAGTACAAGTTGGACCCATGTAAGCACGATAAAGACTGATTATGGTTAGTACCACCAAAATAATGGTCACTCCAAAAAAAACATTAATCACTAGGGGTCTCCTCCTTCCAAGAAGGGCATAACTTTTCATTTTGTTCCATCAGCTTAAGTTGGTCAGACATATACCAGTCAAGCAAGTTTTCAGCATGTGCCCTAGTCAAACCGTGAACGACAAATTTGTCTTCTTCAATACTCACCGTTAAAGTCCCAGGCGTTAGTGTAATAGAATTCCCTAAAACAGCCTTGGTGACATCTTTTTCTACTGGACTTTTGAAACGAATGAATGTGGGCGTGATATGCATATCTCGCGATAGTACAATCTGAGCCACCTGTATATTGGCAACAATAATGGCATATACTAACTTTAAGATATAGCTCCCAATCCTGGCTAAATTTAAAATGTGAAGGGGGAAACGCACTTCTTCTGTTAATATATACTCTTTTGAAATATAGATAATCGCGGCGATGCTAATAAGGCCTAGCAAAAAAATATGAATGGCAAGGGTTTCAACGATTATCACCCAGAAAAGCAGCAGGACAAAGAATGTACCCGCTATTGACATTTTTAAATTTTTTCTCATTTTAAACACCTCAATACAGGTCCCTACATCTTCATGCCATCACTCTTTGGCAAAGCACCATGAAACATCACCATCAAAACACATCAAACAAATCGTACCCTTAACAAACAACAATCCGGGTATTAAAAACTGCAAACAAGCAATAAAACGAAATGAGTAAAGAACAATTGCGTATTAGCCACTTTTTCCCCCACGTTTTTCAATTAATTTAATCGCTCCTATTTCCATCTCTTTGTCAGCCGATTTGCACATATCATAAATCGTAAGGGCTGCTATGCTGACCGCAGTCAAGGCCTCCATTTCCACACCTGTTTTTCCCGTAATATTCACGGTGGCTTGAATTTTTATTCTATTTCTATCATAGTCTATGTAAAAGTCCAAGTGAATCCCCGTTATCATTAAAGGATGGCACATAGGAATAAGCGTACCTGTTTTTTTTGCCCCCATGATGCCAGCCACACGAGCCACTGTTAAGACATCCCCTTTTTCCATTGACCCAACAGAAACCCGCCGCAATGTCTCTTGCTTCATAAAAATACTTCCAGTGGCTACAGCCGTCCGCATACTGGAGTCTTTATGGCCAACTTCTACCATTCGGGCTTTTCCTTTTTCATCAAAGTGCGTAAATTCACTTGACATTAAAACACCTCTAATACCGTTAAGAAATTGAATTATGATAATTATCATTCAATTTTTCACTTAAGCACTTACAAGGGAAACACAAATAATTTTTCCCTTTTACCCAGATGTTTTAAATCATCTTTGATCATGGAGGCTGTTTTTAATAAACTCTCTTTAGAAACGCTAATATAGTCTTATAGTCTTATAGTCTTATAGAAATGATCCTGCGTTTAGCTTGCTTCTTCGTTTTTATGATTTTCCTCCGTGTATTCCAGGTCCGCGGTAATACAACCCTGGGGACATTTTTCTGCACATTTACCACAATTTATGCATGTATGGCTATCAATCGATGCCAGGTTTTCTTCTATTGTAATGGCATCCACCGGACAAACTTTAGCACACACACCACAGGCAATACATCCCACAGCACAAACTTTGCGTACTTCTTTTCCGGGGGCCTTAGAACTGCACCTGACGTGATGCTTGGTATTTGCATTAATCATTCTAATGACTTGCCTTGGGCATTCATTCGCACACCGGTTACATCCTTGACATTTTTTAGGATCTATATGGGGTAATCCATTGTCCATCATGGTAATTGCATTAAAAGGGCAAATTCGCTCACAAGTTCCCAATCCCAAACACCCATAGGGACAAGCTTTGAATCCATTGGCATACATCATGGCAGCTTTACAATCTTTAATGCCATCATATTCAAACAGCTCTTTGCAATTTTCTTTGCTCCCCAGACAAGTTACTTCAGCCACGTAGGTATCTTCCTCCGACTGTTCATGGTTAACGCCTAGAATGCTGGCAATCTCATTTGCTGTGGATTCGCCTCCAGGGGTGCACCCATCCACGGGCGCTTCCCCTTTTAAGACAGCTTCCGCAAAAGCCGCACATCCTGGATAGCCGCAAGCTCCACAATTGGCAGCCGGTAAAGTTTCTTCAATTGCTTCAATTCTAGGATCTTTTTCTACGGCCAATTTTTGTGACGCGTAGGCCAATATGATTCCAAAAAACAATGCCATGATTCCAAGGCTAATAACAGGTAGTACCATATCCTCACCTCCTAGCGCTATATTACACCAAGAAAGCCACTAAAAGCAATGGAAAGAATTCCAGCAATAACAAAAGCTATAGAAGCTCCCTGGAAGAGGTTGTTCATCTCCGCTAACTCTAATTTTTCCTTGATTCCAGCCATTAACAGGAGAGCCACAGTAAAGCCAATACCTGAACCTACACCATGTATGGTTGATTCAATTAAGTTGTAGCCTTCTAATACGTTTAACAGTATCAATCCTAAAATTGCACAGTTCGTTGTAATTAAGGGCAGATAAATGCCAAGTGCTTTATACAATGTTGGACTCGTTTTTTCCAACAACATTTCAATAAACTGGACTAAAGAGGCTATCACTAAAATATAAGCAACATACTCTAAATACTCAGCTTCAAAGGGCACTAAAATCATTTCATATATAAACCAGGTAATTATCGACGCAATAGCCATAACAAAGGTGACAGCCAACCCCATGCCTATTGCCGTTTCTACTTTTTTGGAAACACCTAAAAACGGGCAAATACCTAAAAATTGAATCAAAACTATGTTATTTACAAAAATCGCTGTAAAAAATATGGCAAAAAGTTCTTCCACTTTTTAGGCCCCCTTTCAGTTTTGGTCGTTTTTTCTATCTAATTAATCTGTAAAATACAAGGGTTATTATCCTATCCCTCATTTGTGCTCAATTATGAGCTCCAACAAGTATGGTGAGCAAGCCTTTATTCACTTACACGCATTCTTTTATATAGAATGTTCATCACGGCCAATAAAAGCCCCAGTGTAAGGTACGCGCCTGCTGGCTGCATAAATATTAATATGGGTTCAAATTCAGCCCCAAAGTAAGCAAAAATTTCATGGATAAACGGCCAGCCAAAAAGACTGCCATCCCCCAGGATTTCTCGAACGATACCTAAAGTAAACAGGGCTAAAGTAAAACCTACTCCTATACCGACCGCATCAGCCAAGGCAAAAGACACTTTGTGTTTAGACGCAAAAGCTTCTGCTCTCCCCAATATTAAGCAGTTGGTCACAATTAATGGAACGAAAATGCCCAGGGCTGCGTGTAAATCTTGGTAAAAAGCCTCTAAAAACATATCCACTAAAGTTACAAAAGTAGCAATAATAACTATATAACAAGGAATTCTAACCTTCTGAGGTATAATATCTCTCACCAGGGAAATAACCAAATTTGAAGCAATCAAAACCGCGGTAGTAGCAACACCCATTCCCAAGCTATTTATTGCCGTGGTTGTTACAGCTAAAGCGGGACAAAGTCCGAGCAATTGGCGGTACAACCCATTTTCCTCAATTAATCCATTCACCAAGACTCCTTTTAATGTCAACCCTTGTCACCTCCCAGGCTTTGCTCCTATTTTTGTTCAGAAACTTCACCATAAATTTTGGGAACGGTAAATTTATCTATAAAAGGTACTAGTGCATTCATCAAAAGCACCGCATAGGTAACCCCTTCTGGGATTTCTCCAAAAAGTCGAAAAAGGACAGTGAAAAAACCACAGCCGATGCCAAAGATGAGTTTACCTGTTTTTGTTAATGGCGAAGTAACCATGCAGGTCGCCATAAAAACCGCAGCAAAAAGCGCACTGCCGCTCATCAAGTGATAAACAATGTCCGAGCCGGTGATTAAAGCAATGACCGCTACAGTCCCCATAAATCCTAAAGGAACGCGAATATCTATATGGCCTTTGTAAATCAAAAAAACACCGCCAATGAGAATGGCTAAGACAGAAGTCTCGCCCACTGAACCCGGAACTGTCCCAATAAATAGATCGTATCTGGAAAATGCATCAATAAAACCTTCCCCCACAAAATCAGCTGCCACTGCCAGAGGAGTAGCAGTAGTGGTGGCATCCACCTGCTCAAAGGGTGGTGTCCAGTGGGTCATATGGGCAGGCCATGAAATAACTACAAAAGCCCGCCCCACTAAAGCCGGGTTAAATATATTATATCCCAGCCCGCCAAAAAGCTGTTTCCCTATAGCAATAGCCACAAAAGCTCCTGTGGCTACGATCCACCACGGTGTAGCAGGTGGTAGACTCAAACCAAACAGAACCCCTGTAACAGCTGCACTCCAATCCCCTTTTATTTTTTCCAGGCTCACAGATTTATATATAAGCAGCGTTTCCGTCAGCATAGCAACGACTACAGCCACCATTACCATATAAAGAGATTGAACGCCCCACAACCACAAACTCACCGCAAAAGGTGGAATCAAAGCAATAAGCACATCCCGCATGATAAACTCTACTGATTCTGGGGTTTTAATATGTGGGGAAGAGGATACCACTAATTTTTCAGCCATTTGCAATTCCCTCCTATTCACAAAAGCATTGAAAAGTTTATTTCTTTTGCCGTGCCATAATCTCATTTTTTGCTAACCGGATATGGTGTACCAGGGGAATACGCGAGGGACAAATATAAGCACAAGCGCCACATTCAATACAATCCAGCGCGTTATATGTTTCAGCGTCATCGATGCGATTTTTTTTGGTGAACTGCACAATAGTGGTGGGGAGAAGTTTTACAGGGCAGACGTCCGCACATCTCCCGCAAACAATACATGGTTTTTCTTCAAATTGCTTTACTTCCTGATCGGTAAATAATAGAATACCAGAAGTGCCTTTAATAACCGGAAAGTTTTCATGGGGTTGACTTGCCCCGGTCATCGGCCCCCCCACGATGATTTTTTTTGTATCTTCCGTCTTGCCGCCGCATTGCTTGATTAAATCGGAAGCAAGCGTTCCCAACCGGACCATATAATTGCCTGGATTTTTGATACCCGGGCCGGTCACCGTAACAACTCTTTCATAACAAGGCTTGTTTTCTTCTATGGCTTGGGCTATGGCTACAGCAGTCCCAGTGTTATTCACTATACACCCCACATCCATAGGTAAACCACCAGAAGGTACTTCCCGGCCTGTCACGGATTGAATGAGCATTTTTTCCGCGCCTTGAGGGTACCTGGTTTCAAATACTTGCACCTCTAATTCATCCTCCTGCTCGGTAAGATGCTTCATGTTTTCTATTGCTTCATCTTTATTGTCCTCCAGGGCAATAATCCCTTTGTGACAGGAAACGGCTCTCATAATAGCCTTTAGTCCTTTAATGACTTCCTCTCCCATCTCAATCATAATGCGATGATCAGCAGTCAAAAACGGTTCACATTCCGCTCCGTTTATAATCACGGTATCGATGGGCTTGTCTTCAGGGGGAGAGATCTTTACATGAGTAGGAAAAGCAGCGCCTCCCATTCCTACAATACCTGCTTGTTGCACTTGTTTTATGATCTCATCGGAAGATAAATCCTCAATGTTAGAAATTTGAGTAGGGGGAGAATAAGCAACTTCATCCAGTCCATCCGATTCAATCACAACAGTTTTTACTTCTTTTCCCAAGGGAGTAAAGTGCGGAGCAATTTCAGTCACTTCACCAGATACACTGGCATGAACTGGCGCAGAAACAAAGCTTTCACTTTCTCCTATTTTTTGGCCCACTTTAATTTTATCGCCTTTTTCTACAACGGGTTCACAAGGCGCACCAATATGCTGTTCCATCGGAATATAAACTTTTTCTGGTTGTGTGATCCTGTGAATGGGAATATCAAAGGTGTGTTTGAAATGGCCTGGTTCTACCCCGCCATAAAAATTTTTAACAGCCATACTATTTTCACCCCTTCTTCGGTGGTTAGATAAATCCATATGCGTATGTTCCACACAAGCAAGCAGTAAGCCCAATAAGGCTAAAAAAGATGCGGCCACTTGCTGAAATAAGTGGTCACGTTATCATTTATGTGTATGTTAAAAATTATATCGGAGTAATTTTATCATATTAACGTTTATAATAAAAGCAAACCTCAATTCCTCAATTTACCTGAGTCTTATTCCCAATATGATGGGTGACTACTATCTCATTTTTTTATAGTTTTAACTCATGTCTAAATTATGGAGCGCATGGTTTAATTCGTCGAGAACCAACGATGAAGTGTCTTTCTTTTTTGATTTTTCTAACCACCTTTTTAGCCGAAGTTTCTCTTTGAATGTTGCTTTTTGAATCATTTTTGCAGCGGCCCAAACTGCATGTGCCCGAATCACTTCTCTTTCGTCTTCCAAGCCCTGAAATGCCAAAGACAGTCCCTTTGGCGTTTCCATGTTTCCTAGGGCAATAAAAGCATTCCTCTGCAGCACTGTTCTGCCCCGCCAGTATACAGCATTGTTCCCAAACCATTTTTTATATGCTTTTCCAGAGAGCTCTATTATATGAGCTATCTTGGGATATAATTCGTCAATATTTAATTTTCTTCCTCCCCAATAAGGTAAATCGTGCTGAAAAAAAAGGGCACGCTTTGAGTTTTCAGGACAAACGAGCTGACAAATATCGCATCCATACAAGTAATCATTGAAAATAGGTCTCTGATTTAGGGGGACAACTCCCTTTTTTACTGTAAGATAAGCAGCACATTTTTCTAAATCAACTGACATACCGGTCCCATCAAGCGCTTGTCCAGGGCAAGCTCGAACGCATATGTTGCAAGATTTACAGCTTTGGTGCTGCTCCGGTTTTATTAATTGGATGGTCGGAAGCGCTTTATCAACAAGTATCCCACCAATTAAAACAAACGACCCTCTTTGCGGGTGAATTAGACAATTGTTTTTTCCATGTTTTCCTAGTCCTGCAGCATATGCAAGTTCCTTCTCTGCAAAAGGGCTGGTGTCTACAAAAAGTCTATATGTATCCACATAACCTTTTTCTTGCAGCTCTAAAGCTAGTTTTTCTAGAGCTTTGTCGACAACTGAATGATAATCTTGCCCCCAAGCAATTCTTGCCATTCTAGCCCTTAAATGATTGTCTTCCGGTTTTGAAGGAGTTATAACAGGATTGCCACCATAAGGGTACAACGCTAAAATAATAGATTTTTTGTTCGGTTCGCATTTGGACGGTGTGGTTCTTGTTTTAATGTTTTGGGGAACAAAAGGCATAAAATGGCCATTTTGTTTCAGCCAATAGAGCCGTTGATAAGCGTTTTGAACTTTTTGGGCTTGTATGGTGCCAGCCGCAATAAAGCCTGCTTCATAGGCGGCCTCACTCAATGTTTTTTCAAAAGTCATTTGAATCAATCCTAATGCTTTATTTGTCTGATATTTTATTTGTTTCCTTGGTGTTTTCTCACAGGAGCACTAAAATGCTCATTAAAATATTCACAATACTCCTTTATTTCACAGACGCTGCACTGCGGCGACCTCGCTTTACATCGATTTCGTCCGTGAAAAATTAATAAAAGATGCGCTCTATTCCATTTTTCCTTGGGAAAAATGGCTTTTAAATCTTTCTCCACCTGTAATGGGGTTTCGCCTTGAGAAAATCCAATCCTTCGACTCACACGAAATACATGGGTATCTACCGGAAATTCATAGCAGTTAAAAGCATTAGCTAATACTACACTGGCAGTTTTTCTCCCCACACCAGGCAAATCTTCTAGTGCTTTTCTACTTGCAGGAACCCTGCCTCCATGTTGATCTAGCAGCATTTTGCTTGCTTCGATAATATTACGGCTTTTGTTTTCATACAATCCAGCCGTTTTAATCTGTTTTTTTAATGCCTCTCTTCCAAAATTCACCATCTGTTCCGGGGTACTGACCACACTAAATAATTTCTTGGTAATAGAATTAACTTTTTTGTCCGTACACTGAGCAGATAAGATGGTGGCCACTAAAAGTTGATAGGGGGAATCAAAGTTAAGTCCCGTCATTGCTTTTGGGTAGGTGTTTTCCAGTTTATTTTGAACCCGGGATGCTTTATCTGATAATTTATTTTTGGAACTCCCTATTTCATTTTTATTCGCCCTCATGATTTGATACTCCTTTTTTGTGTTGGCAAGCTTCACATTGGATACTTTTTCCTGGGGTGCAAGGGTTTACATGAATGAGCACGTTTTTTACCTCCGGTATTTCTTTAAGAACCCGATGTTTGGCAGTACCAGCAAAGTGATGGCCTTCGGCCACTGTATTACTTTCATCCACACAAATTTTCATATCTACAAATATGCTTGGTCCATGATATCTAGCTTTTATTTCCTGTACCGATAAAATACCATCCGTTTCCTGAACTAAGGAGTTCACTTTATTGATTAGTTCTTTCTCAGGAGCCGTGTCTATCAATTCTTTAATAGACCCCAAATATATTTTTATGCCCACTTTTAAAATTAACATTGAAACAATAAAAGCCCCCAAAGGATCAAAAAAAGGATACCCCATGCGTGCACCTATGATCCCCACTAAAGCAGCTATAGAAGACATGGCATCTGATCGATTATGCCAGGCATCTGCTTTCAAGGCACTGCTGTTATAATACTCTCCTTTACGCCTGTTATAATGAAATAACCCTTCTTTGACAATAATCGAGACCACAGCTGCAGCTATAGCCCATCTTTCAGGAATAGTAACGGCATCAAAAATTAAATTAACCGCATTGTACCCTAAAAAAATTGCTGTCAAGATGAGTATGATTGCCACAAATTTAGAAGCCACAGCTTCTAACTTGCCATGTCCATAATGGTGGCTTAAGTCAGCCGGCTTTTGGGAAAATTTCAAACCCAGATATACGATCCCGCTGGAAAAAATGTCACTGACCGAATGAAAGGCATCTGCAATAAGAGCCGCACTACCAAATATAATCCCAAAAGCCCCTTTTAATAGAGCCAATCCCCCATTGACCCCTAAAGTCACTAAGGAAACGTTTTGAATATTATGGCTTTCATGAGCTTCGTCTTGGTTTGAAAATTGATTTGACATCAGCTTTTTGCCACCTTTTAACGATTCCCTTCTTAGAAAATCCCCGTTAGTCACTCACAACTCTGAAAACCTAAAATGCTCTGTGTCTCTTGTAATCATACTAAATAATTTCGGGCGTATCAATCCTCAAAATTTTACTTGTTTTTATGTGGATAAGACAGGGAAAATTTTTTGATTGACACATCTGTTTGCATCGATTGTGTTATAATATGTTAAAATTGAAGCAGTTATGACCATTTACTTGGGAAAACATTGTATGGATCTTAAAATGGCAAATAATCAAACTACGTAATTTTAAGGAGTCGACTGTATGAGAGATCAGATGACTAAAAAGACAATACGGCCTTTGAAGATTGCGGTTATTTTATTCATTACCCTTTTATTGTTGTCAGCTTTCGGGGTCTGGTGGTATCTTGCACCAGGGAGAGAAAAAGTAGAGCCTTATCCTGAAACGGAAGACCCTCGGATAATCTGGGAAAACGAAGATCTGGGTACCGGAATGGCTTTCACCGAAGAGGAAACCGTTTATATTTCCAAAGATTTTATTCAAACATACTTTGACCCCTATATACATTTTGATGAGCCTTCAAATCATATTACCATTACTACCCATGACAAAATGATTCAAATGAAAACCGAGCAGCTCACTGCAAAAGTCAATGAGCGGGAAGTAGAGTTAAATTTTCCCCCGCTTTTAGTGAATGACGAGCCTTTTTTACCTGGAGATCTTATGTCAGAGTTGTACCCTGTAAAAATCAATTATAATTCTGCAGATGATTTAGTAATTTTAGACGATATGGAAAGGCAGATTTTGAAGGGACACAGTTCTAAAGAAGATGCCATAGTGAGGGAAGACAGCAGCATCAGGAGTGGTATTATCCAACAACTTCCTAAAGGAACCTCTTTTAATATCTACAAGCAAGTCGAAAATTGGTACAGGATAAGGACGGACAAAGGTTATTTGGGGTACATTCATGTGGATGATACACAGCTTGGTGAAATAGATTTCCGCCACGTGGCGGAAAGAGAGCACCCCGACCCTCCCGAAATTCCTATAGGCGAACCCATCAATTTAACATGGGAACATGTCATAAATGAAACACCAGAGCCCGAAGAAATGCCTGAACTCCCCGGAGTAAATGTGATAAGCCCCACCTGGTTTCACTTAGCAGATCAAGATGGAAATGTAATCAATTTAGCGGATAAAGCATACGTGGAATGGGCCCATAGAAACAACAAACAAGTTTGGGCACTGTTTTCCAATCAATTTGACCCTGACCTCACCCATGAATTTTTGAGAAACCCAAAAGCCCGTAAAAATGCCATATACGAAATCTTGCTGCATGCAGAAATTTACGATCTGGATGGAATTAACCTGGATTTTGAAAACATTCATTTAAAGGACAAAGATTATTACACCCAATTTGTAAGGGAATTGACACCTTTTTTAAGAGAGCAGGGACTCGTCATATCAGTAGACGTTACTTTCCTTTCTAGCAGCGAAAACTGGTCTATGTGCTATGATCGAAAAGCTTTGGCTGATACCGTAGATTTTGTCATGGTCATGGCTTACGATGAGCACTGGGGGGCCGGATCAGATAGCGGATCTGTCAGCAGTTTGCCATGGGTTAGATCAAACTTAGAAGAAATTTTAAATATAGTACCCAATGATCAGCTGGTGCTGGGCATACCTTTTTATACCAGGCTGTGGGAAGAAGAAAAAGATGGAGAAAGAGGAGATCCAATTGATTCTAGTGCCTACGGGATGGAGCAGATTGAAAGAATTTTAGAAGAACACGATGCTGAAATAACATTTGATCCTAAAAGCGAACAATATTACGGAGAATACAGGGTTGGTGATTCGATTTTTCGCACATGGTTGGAGACAGAAGAATCTATAAAGAAACGCATTGAGCTAGTGCATGAGCATGACCTGGCAGGTATCGCTTCATGGCGCAGAGGATTTGAAAAACCTGAAATTTGGGACACCATACAGGACGAATTGAAGATTTCACAATAATCCCTTCAGCAAAGGAGATAATTGGCATCTTTTAATGCGAAATTCTAGCAAACTTGGTTTTATGAATACTCATAATGATCCATGTAAGTTCCGGATGTTCTTGATCCATTTCGCGGCGCGTTTCTATAAATCCACACTTTTCGTAAAGTCTAACAGCCCTTTGATTAAATGAGGCTACTTTCAACCATGCTTCCTCTAAGCCCTTTTCAAAAAAAAGATAAGCTAATAATTCACCAATGGCCGCCTGGCCAATGCTTTGCCCCCAATGTTCTTGCCCTATTCTTAATGCAATCTCCGTCCGTCTTTTATCCCATTCAACTCCTCTGTATCTTACATAACCTACTGGAAACTCACCAAAATATTCATCCATAAAAATAATTGTAAACCAACCAGGCGTATATCGATTTTGCACACTGGTTTCAAAATCGGAAATCGTTTGATTTGAAGGCGTTGCACCAGGTTTACCAAAGTCCATATAATTCGCAATGGATTCTTGCCACCATTTATTATAAGAGGAAAGATCTGATGGCTTCGGTTGTCTTAAATAGATTTTATCCAAAGAGCGACAGGAAACGGCCATCGTATCCCCCCTAATGTAGTGTCTATACTTAAAGTTTCGAAGTCAATCTGTTTATAATCAATTTGATTTTACAATTATATAATATTAAATCTACTTTATTACTTTTAAGCTTTTAAGCATTTACAAGCATGTATTTATATTTGAATCATTATCGGCCTTTATATAGTTCAAGTTTTAATCGCAATTTCCTTCCGACTCACGTCGCTATTTTAAAAATGAGTAAAGAGACCTAAAAGCTTTTTATTTAGGAAAAATTAAGGGGTCAAAATAATGAATGGTGATCGCATGTTTGGATGAAAGAGCTTCCTCTGCAAAACTGAGTACTTATTAAAATAATCACTGCTTACCACTGCGCTTTAGAATGGTCCCGGAGCATTCCCATGAGTTTGATTTTACTGTTAATTTCCTCCAAAAACTGTGATTCAAATTCAGGCGTGATCCCTACATAACCGGCTTTAGTTTTTATGATAAGCACATCTCTGGTTGCCCGGGTAGAACACATAAAGACTTTCCCTTCATCCTTGTAATTAACCACCCATTTAGCAAACCCTGGTAATAATACCCCTATGCCAATTGATGGGACCAGATTTTTTTTCTCAACTCTTTCTACTATATATAGATCCACAACATAGGCCAAAGGGCCAAAATGTAAAATTAATTTGTCCCCTGTTAGTTCGTATTTCATCTTAAAAAACCATATAAACAGCAGCACTCCCAAAAAAGCTAGAATTGCAAAAATTATGATGGACAAAATTGCACCATATTGCTGTGTTTCTTGATAAGATAGATAGGAAATCCAGGCCAGGGTCAAAAAAATAATAATAACAATTAAAATAGATAGCCACCCAAGTGATTTTTTAGGAAAATAAATTTTGCTTTCCTCGTAATTGTGTTCATTTTCTCTCCCAACTGTTTGGTATTCGGGAACAAATTTTTTCATCATTACAATCCTTTCAATAGATATCATCAAATATTTATGTAGTTCACCATACCTCTTAGCTACATCATGATAAATAGTCCGGTTCAATAACCCATTTAGGGCCTATGCGCCAATGCATTTAAGAAAATCCCCCGGTAGATATCTCTTCATATTTTGCTTTTAACGTTTTTAAGTCTTCCCACGATTCCCGTTTTCGATTAGGATTTCGTAATAAAAATGCCGGGTGGTAGGTAGGCATAATCAATATACCATTTCTGTCCAGCCATTTCCCTCTCTCCTTTGTAATCTTCATGTTTTTATCGATGAGACCTTTTAATGCAGAGCCCCCGAGTAAAACTATAATTGAGGGGTTAATAATTCTAACCTGCTGGCGTAAAATAGGAAGACAGGTATTCATTTCAGCCTGCGTAGGCACTCTGTTATTGGGAGGCCGACACTTAACAATATTGGTAATATAAACCTCTTCTCTGCTAAACTCTATAGCGGCAAGCATTTTATTCAATAATTCACCGGCAGGACCCACAAAAGGCCTTAATAGTTCGTCCTCTTTCGCACCAGGGCCTTCACCCACAAGCATGATTTCCGCATCCGATGTCCCTTCGCCAAAAACCACACCGCTGCAGGATTGTATTAAGTGGCAATTTTGACATCGTTTGGCTTCTTCTTGCAGTGAATTTAAGTCATTAAACTGATAAAAGTGTAACATTATTTGACCTCCCTTGGCAGTTGAATCAATATTTAACGCTAATTAGATGAGCATTCCAATACCATTCCCGAAATTCCCCGGGTGAAAAGTTTTGTACTCTTCGGTTCACCCCCCAATTTCTTCTTTCGGAGTGTAAAAAAATGACAGGTAAGTCTTGATTTAACGTAATGGCTAGCTCGTGATAAATAGATTTTCTTTTACTTAAAGAAATCAAATTATTTTTATCTTCTATTAAAGTTTCCACTAGAGGATTGGTATAATAGCTTAAATTGCACGGACCAGTACCATGCATACAAAGTAACTTCCCAATCCTGGGTTCTAACTTAAACGTATCTGAGGAAAACCATAAATCAGTATCCCCCGCAGTTATTTTTTTCATGGCTTCCTCATAGGAGACTTCATTTATATTAATTTGAATCCCTAGTTCTGCCCATTGTTGCTTAAACTCTTTTGCCATCTCTACCATCCACCTTGGTTCCTTATAAACGACGATATCCAATTTAAAAAATTCCCCTTCTTCATTTTGCAGTACTCGTTCTTCCGGATGTAGAGTTAATCCTGCACGTTCCAATAAATCTTTTGCTTTTTCTATTTCCTGAGTATAATATTCCAGGTTTGCTTTCCCTGGATAGGCCCAGGAAAGAGGAGATATCGCCGTATTTACAACTCGAGAAATCCCTGGCAATACTTCTGTAAATATTTCTTCTCGTGAAATTCCATAAACCATAGCTTGCCTGATCTGGGGGTTTTGTAAGAACTCATTTCTATGGTTTATGCCAATATAATAATAACTGTTGCAAAAATAATTTGTGATATCTATGTGCGGTGATTCTTCCCAAACATCGATTTTATCCTGTATCCATGTCCTGTCTAATGGTAGTGGATCCAAGTCAATAATATCGGCTTCCCCACTTAAAAGGCTCTGTTCTAAATCTTCCACAGCAGCTTTTTGAAAATGTATTTCATCCAATTTGGGAGAACCCAAAAAGTACCCACAATTTTTCTCAAGTTTGACTTTTGCACCGGGAGTAAATTCCTGCAATACAAATGGACCAGATCCTAAAGGTCTTTCTGCCATTCTTTTGAGTTCATCGAATTCTTCATATTGATAATAGTGTTTTGGCAGCACCAATATGTTTAAGTCTTCTAAAATGCCTGAACGCCCTTTTTCCAATTTTACGTGAATCTCATGGTCATTTTTAATGCTAAATCCTGCTATACTGTTGGCTTTTCCTGCATTATATGCGCGGGCACCTTTAACAGCATCCAGCCATTCAATATCCGTTTCATCTTTTCTTTCAGGGTGTGCTAAAGTTTCCCAAGTGAATACGACATCCTCAGCAGTCAGTTCTTCGCCATCTTGAAAAGTCACATCTTGGTTCAATTTAAAAATATAAGCATTGCCTTTTTCATTCACATCATATTCGTCTACTAAAGCCCTGTTATCTGTTGCAAGCTTACCATTAGCTTGATGAGAAAATAAAGGGTCGAAAATTAAACCATTAATCCACCGGTCATAAATTGTTGTGGTAAACACGGGATTGAAATTTCCTCTCGGTTCCTCCATCGTAATTCTTAAAACATTTCCATAGTCTTTAGCCGGGTTCTCTTTATTTGTTGTTTCTTCCGCCAATTGTTCTCCCAGTTCTTCACACCCCGTTAACGGCAAAAAAACCAACAACAGTATAATTAAAAAAATCTGAGTTTTAATTATAAGCATATAACGAGTCATGGTAAACCGCCTTCCACTTGATGTTGATTTAATTATAAAAAAACATA
>CAZARY010000010.1:0-20909 GCA_964487675.1 uncultured Clostridia bacterium
CAATGAATGAGGGTTTAAATATTTTTTAAATAATAGTAACCATTATAATTATAGCATCTGCTCATCAAAAAGGGAAGTTTAACAACTTCCCCTTTTACTTTGTCACTATAAAACATCTTTTTTTGTGAGCTGACGATCCTGATCAAACTTGATAGCCGCTAATTATGAAAATGCGCTAAAAGGCCTGAGTAAGATAAATTCATGTTAATAAGCCCTTGCAAACAGGACTTCTGTGCTGTTTTCTTTTCCACAAGCGATACATGGGCCCGTTTCCCTTACTTGAAAAGGAATCAACCGAATCGTCGCTTTCGTCTTTTCTTTGACTTCATCCTCACACGCCTCACTGCCGCACCAGGGTGCATAAGCCAGCCCTCTTTTCGTTTCCATCAGCTTTTTCAATTCTTCCATTGCGTCTACATAATGCGTATTTTCGATCATAAATTGATTTGCCTGGTGAAACATATTATCTTGTATATCTTTCAAAATTTCATCTATTTTTTTCTGAAGGTCTTCCCTGGCAGCAAAAATTTTTTCGCCAGTATCCCGTCGAACAAGTACAACCTGGTCTTTTTCTATATCTTTAGGACCAATTTCTAAACGCAGAGGCACCCCTTTCATTTCCCATTCATTATACTTCCATCCTGGTGAATATTCCTCCCTATCATCCAAATAGACCCTTAACTGAGACTTCAATTCTTCGTATAGAGCTCGGGATTCTGCTTTCACCTTTTCTCGGTGTTTTTTGGGCATAATCGGTACCATGACCAATTGGTAAGGGGCAATTTTGGGCGGTATTTTTAAACCCCTGTCATCTCCATGTACCATTATTAAAGCCCCAATCAATCGTGTGGAAACGCCCCAAGACGTTTGCCAGACATACTTCAATTTATCATCATGATCCAGAAAATTTATATCAAATACCCGGGCAAAGTGCTGCCCTAAATTATGGGTGGTCCCTGCTTGTAAGGCTCTGCCATCAGCCATTAAAGCTTCAATACAGTATGTTTTTTGTGCACCGGCAAATTTTTCTTTTTCTGATTTTGTACCATGGAGAACAGGAATGGCCATGTCCGTTTCCACGAATTCTTTATAAACTTCCAGCATTTTTAATGCTTCTTCCTGGGCTTCTTCCTCGGATCTATGAGCCGTATGCCCTTCTTGCCACAAAAACTCTGACGTTCTTAAAAAAGGTTTGGTCGATCTCTCCCACCTCACCACATTAGCCCACTGGTTGATCAGCACAGGTAGATCTCGCCAAGATTGAATCCAGGTGCTGTACATTTCTCCTACCATGGCCTCACTGGTAGGTCGGATGGCCAATTTTTCCGATAGTTCTTCATCGCCGCCTTTTGTTACCCAGGCTACTTCCGGGGCAAAACCCTCAACATGATCTGCTTCCTTTTGCAGCATACTTTCCGGTATAAACAAAGGAAAATAAGCATTTTGGTGGCCGGTTTCTTTAATCCTTCTATCAAGGCCCGCTTGCATTTTCTCCCAAATAGCAAATCCGTAAGGGCGGATTACCATACACCCTCTCACCGGCGCATAATCTACCAGCTTGGTTTTTTTGATCACATCCAAATACCACTGGGAAAAGTCTTCTAATTGGGGCGTGATTTCTTTGACATAATCTTCATTGTTTTGATTTTGGCTTTCCGGCATATCTTCCACCTCCAACAAATAAACTGGATATTAAAAGTATGAAACGTATTATTTAAAAAACTCTCTTTGCCCTATATACTGTTTCCAGTTTCGCATGAACTCCATTTTATGAAAGTTTTTGTGCGTAGAGCTTGTATGTAAATAAAATAAAAAATCCTTCGTCTACCAGGACGAAAGATTCTTTATAAATACCTGGCTGACTGGTAAAGTTAAGTTAAATCCAGGTTTTTGCTAAAGTTCACTTTCACTATTTCAGTCAATAAATTATAACACAACTCAATTTCTGGGTCAATTTTGCAGGACATAGAGAATGAGAAGGGATTAGCTTCCTGCGTAGAGAATTATTTTATATGCCATCCATTTTAAAAGAAACATTTGAAAACCAGCAAATACCAACATTATAAAAATAGAGGTGAATGCAATTGAAACGTAATACAATACTTCCTTTCTTTTCTGGAATTCTGTTGCCATTGTTTTTAACGGCAGCTTTTCTAGCTGCTACTATTGTAGGATGTGCTGGAGATGCCACTTCCCCTGGTAATAAAGAAGAAGAGGAAGTAGAAGAATCCAGCCGCAAAGATTTAAAATGCGAAAAAGAAAAAAACCCAGCGGAAAAAAACAACTTAACTGAAAATGGTGTAGGCGAAGAAATTGAACCATTAGATTATGAAAAACATCAACCCAATGAACTCGGTGATATCATGATTTTAATGTACCATGTAATTGGAGATGAGGAAGGAACTTGGGAAAGGACCCGGGAAAATTTTCGACAGGATTTAAGCCGACTGTATGAAAAAGGATACCGTCCTGTCAATCTTATGGATGCGGTCCAGGGAGAAATGAATCTCCCTCCGGGTAAGTCTCCCGTGGTTTTAACTTTTGATGATGGAACAGAAGGGCATTTTGGTTATGTTGAAAAAGATGGTGAAAAAATCATTGACCCAGACTCCGCTGTAGGTATCCTTCTGGACAAAGAAGAAAAATACGAGGATTTTGAGGCGGCAGGTACTTTTTTTGTCAATTATCTACCCGTGCCCTTCCGAAATGAAGAGTACTACGAAGAAAAAATTGCCCACCTTCATGAACTCGGATTTGAAATCGGTAACCATGGCTATAACCATAAAAACCTGGCTCACAAGTCACCGGAGGAGATCCAAGAAGAGTTGGGACGTCATCAAAAATACACCGAATCAATCATCCCTGATTACCATGTGGAAAGCCTTGCCTTAGCTTTTGGCGTCTGGCCTCAAAATGAGGATTATCGAGAGTATGTGTTCACAGGAGAATACCAAGGCGTTGAGTATCAACATAAAGCCGTTTTGAATGTGGGAGCAAATCCTGCTAACTCCCCTTTTCACAAGGATTTCAACCCCTTAGATCTGCCCAGAATAAGGGCAGATCAGGAAAGGATGGACCAGTGGCTTGAATATTATGAAAACAACCCACATAAGCGCTACGTGAGTGATGGCAGACAAAATGTTATCACTTTTCCCAAAAATAAAGAGGATAAGCTGGCAACCGATTGGAAAGAAAGTGACAAAGAGATCGACGCCTATAAGCTTGACTAAGCTGGGTGATTTATTTTGTTCTACACTTCCAATTTTAATACGTTTAGCTTTCAAAATAATACTTTTAAAACAAATGCAGTTCAAGAACACAAAACCGTTGCCTTGATTGGGGCTGGGCGAAGGGGGCGGGAAGTTTACGCCCGTTTCTTAAAAGAGGCTTGTCAAAACACTGAAATTGTCGCCGTTGCAGAACCAAATTGGTACCGCCGAAAAGCTGCAGCTAAAGAGCACGAGATTCCTCATTCCCATCAATTCGCTTCTTATCAGGATTTTTTTAAACAGGGCAAGCTGGCAGACGGACTAATGATCACTACGATGGATCATCAACATTATGAACCTACAATCCAGGGAATTAAAATGGGGTATGATATCTTCTTGGAAAAGCCTGTCACCCCTACTTTCGAACAGTTTAAGGACTTGGTCAGGCTGGCTAAACAGCATCAAAGCCGAATCTTGATTGCGCATGTGCTTAGATATACACCCTTCTATCAGCGCTTAAAGCTGCTGCTGCAGGAAGGAAAAATTGGCGCCCTTCGCTCAATTGATCATATAGAAAATGTAGGTTATTTCCATTTTGTGCACAGTTATGTGAGAGGAAACTGGCGAAACACCTCACGTTCGGCACCTCTGTTTTTAGCCAAGAGTTCTCATGATTTTGATCTTTTTTCCTGGCTGTTAGATAAAAATTGCCTTGAGATCTTCGCCCAGGGAAAACAAACCTATTTTTTGCCAGAAAATATGCCGCATCATGCAGGGCAAAAATGCCTGCAGTGTAAGATAGAATCAGAATGTCCTTTCTCAGCTAAACATATATACCTGGACCAGGAATTGCCTTGGCCCAAAGAAATTATTGAAGGCATGCCACCTCGATACCAGCGTTATTTAGGCGTATGTTTTACCAACCTGGGAAGGTGTGTTTATCGTATGGATAATGACATGCCCGAGGTGTTAACAGCTAGCTTGAAATACGGCGACAATATATTGGTGAACTTTACTTTAACAGGACTCTCCCGGGAAATGACTCGTCGGACCAAAATTTTCGGCACACATGGAGAAATAGAAGCTGATTTCGAACAGGAAAAAATCAAATTATTCCCTTATCGTTACCCTGCCAAAGAAATCCCTGTCCCTAAAGAAAAAGGCGGGCATGGTGGCGGAGACCTGGGACTCATAAAACACTGGGAAAACTTCCTCCAAGGGAAGACCCGAAAAGATGCTTCCACACTGGAAGCATCCATTGAAAGCCATCTGACGGCTTATGCAGCAGAAAGATCGAGACAAAAGGGGCAGAAAGTCAACGTGGAGGAGATGCGAAAACAACTTATAGAAGCCTGTTCACAAAAATAAAATGGAACATCCAGCCAAACAAAAATCAAGGAAAAATTTCAACAGGTAACGAAAGCCAGCTTAGCTGGTAATACCTCAATTTTCAGTGGAAAACTTGGGCCTTTTTCGCCGTCTATGACGCTGGCTATTTCTTCATAATGGTCCGTGTCAATCTCTAGTTTTGACTGTTGAAAGTATTCAATTCTGTGGTCTTGTAAATGTTCCCCGGCAAGAATTTTGGGGAAAAGCGAAGCGAGTTCTAACAGCGTTTCAGGTTCTTTAATAAGAATGATATCCAGTTTCCCATCGACCAGGGAAGAACCAGGAACTAATTTTTTAAATCCGCCGGCTCCTCTACCATTCAATACCAATAAAAGATAGCACTGGATTGATTCCGTATTTTCATTACTTTGAAGGTAAAATTTGATTGCGTGGAATGTTGACATTCTTCTTATTGCTTCAAACCAGTAAGCCCACATACCAATTTTTTGTTTCCACTTCGAAGGCGTCTGATAAGCAACGTCTGCAAACGAGCCTGCTGCCAGCACATTAATAAAATAGTACTCATTTACTTTCCCTACATCTAAATACTGATATTGTCGTTTTTCTGCAGCATCTACCAAATGAGACAGCTGAATCCCTTCCCCATAGAGCTGATAGGCAAAATCATTTGCTGTACCGGAAGGATATGGCATCAAAGGTACATCTAAAATGTTTTGTGATACGAACCGATCTACCACTGTATTTAAGGTACCATCACCACCTAGACAAATCACGTACCTTTTCGTCTCTTTTTCATAAAAAAAAGAAGTAAATTTGTCTACGTTAAATTCATGAACCGCAGAACAAAAAACTTGGTGGTTTTTTTGCTGTAAAAATGTCATTATTTCATTCAGCTTTATGTCTTTCACTTGACCCGCTTGTCGATTGAAAATAATTAAAAATTTCAATAGTCACCGCTCCTAAATCATAGGGTTAAAAAGAAGATAAAGTATGGTAAAATAAGGGACAGATCCTTAAAATATATAATTAGTTGGGCTTATTTGCCCATGAGAATAAAACTTCAGTTAATAAGGCAGGTGTCTCCTTTGGAATACATTATTGTCTTAGTAGTCATCATAGTCGTTGGCATTTATTTTTGGCGGCAAAAAGGCACGGCACCCGTGAGTGAGAAAGAACGATTGAGAAGACAGTGTAAAGCGCTATTAAATCTCCCCCCAGAAGAAGCAGACAAAACGCTAGATCGTTTAATAAAACGGCAGAAAGAAAAAAATCCTGGTCAATCTGAAACATGGTACCTGGATAAAATTCTTTATGATCTGCAAAAAGATAAATAAGCACAAACAACACCAGTCTCGCGGAGCTTAATTAGCAATCCTGCCATCTATTAAAGTCTTCCCATGTATCCAGATCTACCGCCGCTTGAGGGTAATTTATTAATATTTTAACAGCAGATGTTTCATATTTCTCTATAATCTCCCGACCCCCTTTATCCCCCTTTACAGAAAGAATTTCACTTTTTAATTCAGCGGAAAAAAGTGTAGGGGTTCCCCTAATGCTGCTTTCTATGCTCATTCCATATAGTGGCATTACTATCTTTGCTCTTGTTTCTTTGTGCTTATTGATGATTTTATCAATAATGGTTTCATTTAAAAACGGCTGGTCCGATACCATAAAAAGGTACCCAGCACAAGGGGCACTCGCCGCTTTTAACCCAGCTTTTACAGCTTCGCTTTGCCCCTGGTCCGCCCTTGAATTATGTATCACCTTACAACCATACTTTTCCCCAAGCCTTTTCACCCTGTTTTTCCGATACACTAATATTATTTCATCCAAGGAAGCTCTAGAAGCTGCTATTAAGACATGTTCGAGCAAGGGTATGCCTTTGAAATTTAACAGCAATTTATCTTCTCCCAACCTGGAAGAAAAGCCAGAGGCCAAAATTATGCCACAGTACAACTTCATTACTCCTTTGATCGCATATTATTACCAAGCTAAAATTTAAACCACAACTTAACGGTAAAAACATCCTTGCTTTAAATCAGAACCGATCACGGCATCTATATATTGAGGATAAATTCTCTCATAGGTCAGCGCGTCTTTTATCCTATAAAATGCCTCTTTACGATTTTTCCCTCTCATTTGAGTTAATAAAAGAGTTGCACAATCCACTGTCTCTGTTGCTTTAAAAAGCCCTTCTGGGTGTTTTATCAAGTTCACCAAATTTTGCGTTTGAATCCTCTCACCCGGGTTAATACCTGTGATTTGAATGAAGCGTGAACAGCGATGCACAAAATTTTCTTCTGCAGGCTTCCCAACAGCGCTAAGTCCAATCAAGCCTACTACTTGGTTCGTACCCGGTGGAATGGCCGGTTCATGATTGGCCGGGGCTTTCACTGACCGGTTCGCTGATCCGTCAGCTTCTATCAATATTATATCGAAAATATTCTCTTCCTTGAGTTGGAAAAAGGCTTTTATCCCTGGAGAAGACAGTTTGACTTTTCCTTGGCCTACCTTTTTCTCTAAGCCAAAAACAATGGGATCATTGACCGCTTCTTTATTAATATTAAATAATCTCTTTTCATTTTTGATAACAGAAACCGGAAATCCCCAGGGATCTCCCTGATTCTCAACGGGTTTCCACATATTTGTAGATGTGGTGATCAAAACTTTCTGTTTGTACTGGTTAACCAACTCATTCGCTAACCAATATATTGCGGTGGTTTTCCCTCCTCCTCCAACAAAAGCTACCATAAAGGTTTTTTTTGTTTTTGTGTGAGAAAGAATTTTCTCTTTCGAATCCGTTATAAGCAGTTCAATGAGTCTCTTCTTTTTTTCCTCCATAACCGCAGCACCATCTTTTATGTTTAGCTTAAAAGTTTGATCACTCAAACCGGATTATTTTTTTATCCAGTAACGCCATTCTTTTGTAATAAATTAAAGCAATTTACGGTTTCTCCCCTTTGAAAGCAGGTGGTTAATGCTCTTGTTCGCCTTTGCTTTCAGCATTTCTTCATCTATGGTGGTGAGCTCCCTGTGTTCCATCAAAGGCACACCATTGACTATGGTGGTTTCTACGTCATGGCTCCGTGCACTATAAACCAGCCGGGAAATCACATTTTCTTTGATCTCTTGCCCGGGTGTATTATGAATTCCTTCTATATTCACCACAATCATATCAGCTAGCTTTCCTTCTTCCAAACTGCCCAGCTCTTCCTCTCTATGAAGCGCTTGGGCACCCCCCAGGGTTGCCATTTCTATTACCTGCTCCGCTGGCATAACAGTAGAATCTAGATTTGATACTTTGTGCAATAGGGCAGCATGCCGCATTTCTACAAACATGTCCATATTATTGTTGCACGGAGCTCCATCTGAGGCCAAGGCCGTGTATCCCCCTCTAGAGATCAGCCCAGGTATATCAGCCACACCCGAACCGAGCTTCATATTGGCGCTGGGACAATGCACCACCCGTACACCATGTTCAGCCAACAAATCCTTTTCTTTATTATTCAGCCATATACAATGCGCTAGTACTAGGTTTGCATTCAATAGCCCTAGCTTATAGAAGTATATCACATTGCGATAGCCTGTTTTTTGATAAACCAAATTTGCCTCTTCCTTGTTCTCTGCAGCATGACTGTGAACAAGAACGCCTTTATGGACGGCCAAATTAACAATCTCTTTAAAAGTTTCAGTCTTAGAAGATAAAACAAACCTGGGCGCTAAACTACAATGAATGCGTCCATTTGCCCGACCATGCCATTTGTCAAGTAATCTTTTACTTTCTTTTAGAGCTTGGTTCGGGCTTTCCTTCAACCCTTGGGGAACCTCACTCCCGGTGTCATCCATAATACATTTACCGGCTACAGCTCTGAATCCCGAATGCTTTACTGCTTCCATAATCGATTCGGTAAAATGCACTGTGCCCATATCCTGGATAAAAGTAGTGCCGCTGCGGACCATCTCTGCAATACCAACTTGTGCAGATAAGTAATTGGATTCAGCATCATGCAGGCTTTCCAGCGGCCATATGCGATTTTTTAACCATTTTAGCAGCGGTAAGTCATCCGCCTGACCTCTAAACAAGGCTTGCGTTAAATGAACATGGGGCTGTATAAAACCGGGCATAACTAGTTTCCCACTAACGTCCAGAACTTTGTCTGCCTTGCGTTGAATAGGAGATGCACTAATCTCCACAATCCGATTGTCCTTAATGAGCAGGTCGCCCCTAAACATTTCCCTTTTAGAATTCATGGTTAATAAAACACCATTCTTAATTAGTAAAGAAGACAAACAATAATCACACTCCCGTTTTTAAGCTTCCAGAACCAATCGGATGATAAATAAGACGAATAAAATATATAAAACCGTGGACAACTGATCAAACTGTCGGGTAGCCGCTTTCAGTATCACATAAGCCAAAATTCCAAAAACCAACCCTTCAGCAATACTGAAGGTTAAAGGCATCATAAGAATAGTTAGAAAAGCAGGTATTGCTTCGGTATAATCGCTAAAATCAATATTCAATACCGGTGACATCATAAAAAACCCGACCAATATCAACGCTGGTGCCGTAGCGGCAGCTGGAATAATGGTGAAAATGGGCGTAAAGAAAATAGCCAGCAAAAATAAAACGCCAACAGTTAAAGAAGTCATCCCGGTCCTTCCACCTTCTGCCACTCCAGACGCACTTTCCACATAAGTAGTCACGGTACTAGTACCGAGGAGGGAGCCAAAAGTAGTTCCCACCGCATCAGCAAAAAGTGCCTGCTTTGCCCGGGGCAGCCTGCCTTGCTCATCCAGATAGTTTGCTTTTGACGCCACACCCACTAGGGTACCAGCTGTATCAAATAAATCAACAAAGAGAAAAGTAAATAAGACAATCAGCATATCTAAGGAAAACATTTCAGCCAAATCCACATTAAAAGCTTGAAAAGCTGTGGGCGATAAAGATGGTGGCGCCCCTACTACAGCTTCTGGCATGGGCGTAACCCCAGTGAATAAACCTACAATAGAAGTGAGTAAAATGCCCACCAGCAGAGCACCCCTTATTTTTAAAGTTAATAATACAGACATGATCGCCAAACCGATTAATGCTAAAGCAGGTTCAGGGGCAGTCACGTCCCCCATTTCAACTATGGTGCCTTCATAGGGTACCACGATCCCCGCACTTTCAAGCCCAATAAAAGCAATAAAAAGGCCAATTCCCGCACTTACTGCATGCTTCATGGTCACTGGTATGGAGTTAACCAAGGCATCCCTAATGTTGCTCATAGTTAAAATCATGAATAAAATCCCTTCAATAAAAACAGCTAATAAAGCGATCTGCCAGGAAAAACCCATGTGATCCACTATGGTAAAAGCAAAAAAAGCATTTAGCCCCATACCGGGAGCCAAGGCAAAAGGGTAATTCGAATAAAAAGCCATCACAAAGGTACCTACAGCTGCGGAAATAGCAGTAGCCATTAGCACCGCATCAAAATCCATTCCTGTAGTGCTTAAAATTTGTGGATTGACGACCAGTATGTAAGCCATGGTCATAAAAGTAGTCAATCCGGCTAAAATTTCCGTTTTTTCGTTGGTTTCGTTTGCCTTAAGTTTAAAAAGCTTCTCCCATAAACTCAAAATAAATTCACCTCCAGATAATAATTATGCTTTAAAATGAATTTGCATAAAAATGAATGGCTAAAATTCAACACACATATTTAATTTATCATATTTCCTATGATAAAGTCTATTAATATGAATAAATAAAGCAGGAAAATACTGCAATGAAATTGAATACAGGAGAAAGAGCTTTAAATTGCTTGCAAGACTTTATCCCTGGGGTTTAAACGAGGAGTGATATTTCATGAAAAAAGTGATCATCATAGGTGGTAATGCCGCTGGACTAAGTGCCGCCAGTCAAATAAAGCGCGCGCACACAAATTGGCATGTTAAAGTTTTTGAAAAAACAGAAGAGGTTTCTTACGCCAGTTGTGGTATCCCTTATTATGTGCAAGGGAAAATAATGGACCCCAATCATTTATTTGCCTTAACACCTGACAAACTCACCTGGTCGCGCGGCATCGATCTGCATTTAAACACTGAAATTATAGGGGTTGATCCTGAAGCAAGCCAGGTATCCGTAAAAAATAAAGATGGGACAATCACTGAAGAAATTTTTGATTATTTGGTCATCGCCACAGGCACCCATCCTGATGCTAAAGGAGTAGAGGTTAATTCAAAAAGAGTTTTTTCGGTGCAGTACATTGGCGACGGTAAAACGATTAAAGACGCTGTTGCCCGTTTTAACCCTAAAAAGGTAGGGGTTGTTGGTGGTGGATACATTGCCCTGGAAATGGCAGAGACTTTTAAAAATTTGGGGATAGATACCACCCTCATTCACCGCCGTAACCAAATCAATCGAATGTTCGAGCCTGAAATCTCTGATCAAGCTTTAACCTATTTAGAACAAAACGGCATTCATCTAGAATTAAACACAGAAATAAAAAAAATGACTGATGCCACCTACAATCATAAAGTCATACTGGAAACTATAAGAGGAAAACAGCTGAGCTTTGACCTGGTAATACAGGCGATAGGAGTTTCCCCTAACACCAAATTTTTAGAAAATAGCGGCATCGAGCTCGGGGTGAATCATACAATAAAAGTTTCTAGGTATCTGCAGACCAATTACCCAAATATTTACGCGGCTGGCGATGCAGTAGAGACAATAGATTTAATCTCTGGCAAGCCGATCTTTGTTCCCCTAGCTTTAAAAGCCAATAAAGAAGGAAGCATTGCAGGCACGAATATAGCTGCGGAAGAAAATCAAGAAATGTTTCCTGGCGTCGTAAAGAGTGCGATCTTAAAAATTTTTGATCGGGGCATCGCCCGTACAGGGCTTACTTTAGAAGAAGCAGAAAAAAATGGGTTTGAGGCCGAAAAGGTCATAATTGAAACCAGTACAAAACCAGGTTACTACCCGGGAAGTCAAAAAATAACTTTCTACGTAATTTTTGATAAAGGAACCGGCAAGCTCCTGGGTTGTCAAATTTTTGGTCCTGTTCCTGATATTAAAAGGATAGACACTATGGCCGCATTACTGCAAGCAGGTCAAACAGTCAATGATTTGTACCACCTAGATGCCGCTTATGCGCCTCCTTTTTCACCTGTTTATGATCCCCTAGTGCTAGCCGGGCGAGTTAGCAGGAAAACCTGGCAAAAAAACAAGTGATTGGTTGATGTATTCCCACAGTTAAAGCAGTGGGCTCTCTGCTGACTTTGTCTTAGATTCATAATTGATAACGCAATTATGACTAAAATTCTTTCGGCTGTCGATGGCGTTTTACCTCATTATAAAAGTCGGCTAAGTTTTGATGCTTTGCCCCCTGTGAACTGTAATGTCCTACTTTGAAGGCTAATTGGATAGAAGGCCCTATTGTAAAAGCAATAATAAGCGTCCCAATACCTACTGGTCCACCTAATAAGTAACCGATAAACAAAGCAGTAGATTCTATAATGCTTCGGATCAACCAAACCGGTTTCTGTGTGATTTTCACCAGACCTTCCATTAAACTATCTCTTGGACCTGCACCCAGCTTGACGCTTAAGTAAAAAAAGGTTGCCCATCCTAAAAGTTGAATACCCAATCCTAACATTATGACCCGAATGGTCAAGCTATCTGGTGTCCAAAAAACGCCTAAACCATCAATAATATCCACAAACAAACCGATAAAATACATGTTCATAAAACTACCCAGACCTGGCTTCTGACCTAGGAAAAAAGCCACAACAAGTAAAGCCAGTCCCGTGATTTGAATCATTTGCCCTAAAGTGAAAGGCAAATGCAAACTCGCGCCTTTATGAAATACATCCCAAGGGCCCATGCCCAAGTCTGCATAGAGAGTCAACAAAATGCCCACAGCGAAGCAAATAAACCCCAGGAATAACCAGGGAATTTTTGCTATTAGGTTGTACCAAGGCGATGATTTTGGCAAAAATCTGAGCATGTGCATTACAAATCAGGGCTCCTTTTTTCAAAAACTTGTACATGGCAACTTTTAGATATCAATTTACTCATGTGCTTTTTACTCTTCAATCCAACCTTCAACTTCTATTTGTCCCTGGAGGATTTTTACTTTAATTTCATTTAAGTCATCTTTATATACTTCTGCTAACTCGTCTTTCAAGGCTTTTATCTCTTCCAGTTCCGATGTTGAGATATAGCCTTCTTCTGCCGCCTTTTCTTCCCACCAGGTCAGTTTGCTTAAGCTAGATATTTCAACCCCGCCTGATTCCAGGTCAAAATAGATTTTTTCGCCACCGTTTAATTTTTCTTCTATTCTTTTTTCAATGACCTCATAGATGGCCGTATCAATTCTATCGATCGTAGCCGTTATTAAATGACCGGGAGATACCCAGTTATGGCTGCTGTCACTGGTTATGCCAGAAAAATTATAAGCCTGGAACGTCTCAAATACACCCACACTTGTATCCCCTGCAGCCCCAAAAGCAATATCCGTGCCCCGGTTTATCAAACTTTCGGCCGCTTCTCTTCCCAGCGCGGGGGCATCAAAATCCTCTACATGTTCAGACACGACAACTATGCGATCGTTAACGTATTTAGCCCCTTGTCTATATCCTTTTTCTAAGCGATTGACCCAACCCATTTCGTCTCCTCCTACAAAACCAATGACACCGGTTTCCGTTGCCATTGCCGCTAAAGCACCCGCAAGAAAAGCCGCCTCGTGCCTGGCAAAATCTACTGCAACCATGTTTTCAGGCCGCTCTTCATTGAATGCCGTTCCATATTCAGTATCCCAGCTTGACTCTCCAATAGAGTAAATTAATGCAAAGTCTGCATCAGGATACGCCTGGGCTGCTTCCACCATGGAGGCTTCCATAGAAGCGCACACCCCGATAACCAGATCCTTTTCTTCCTGGGCAAATGATTGGAGCCCTGCTTCGTAGTCCCCTGCGTCTTCCGGTTGTTTATAATCCCATTCTATTCCCAGGTTTTCTTCCGCTTCTTGGATCCCGCGGTAAGCAAAATCATTAACGGATAGGTCATTTAATCCCGAAGGTGAAAAAATAATCCCCACTTGAAGCGGTTCGAAGCCCTCTTCTTTTTTCTTTTGCTCTAGTTGTTTTTCTTCTTTTGTTTCTTCTTTTCGAGGCTCCTCCTTGACCCTCTCGTCGGTAAAGTCTTCTATCCATTCACATCCCAAAAAAGCTAACGCTCCAACCCCCAAAAGTAATACTAACACACCCCTTTTGCCCCAAACCAAGCAACCCCCTCCTTTTCCAACAAAGCTGAAAAAACACTAGGTGTCACGAAATTCTTGACTGTATTCGTCGCGGTAGAATGCCCGCATTTTTTCAATATCCTCCCGTGGAATAGGGTGAATTTTGCCAATAAAACTGGCGTATATCGTTGCCATTGCCGATTTTTCCACAATCGCCGCTGTTTTATAAGCTTCATTTAAAGAACGTCCGCAAGCCACTAATCCATGATTGGACATTAAAACTGCCATCTTGCCTTCCATAGCAGATACAGTTAGATGTCCAAGCTTTTCCGTCCCCGGGAACGCATATTCTGCAACGGGGACTTCGCCTCCTACTATTTGTACCATATCTTCGCAAGCCGGCGGTATTTTTTCCCTTGCAATGGATAAGGCCGTGCAGTAAGGGCTGTGAGTATGTACAATGGCGTTCACTTCCTCCCGGGCAGCATAAATAGCTAAATGCAGTGGATATTCCGAAGAAGGTTTATGTTCGCCAGACACCTTTTTCCCAGAAGCTGTAATGATCACAATATCCTCCGCATTCATACTATCATAAGAAAGGCCGCTCGGGGTTATAGCTATACAACTTTCATCCGTCAACAATTCATACCCCGTTCCTGTGCTTAATCGCGCACTCGCATTCCCCCAGGTTCCTGACACCAAACCCGCTCTTAATAGTTTTAAGGCAATATCTACCAAGTTTTGTTTAACCTCTTGAACAGAACTAATCTCTTTCACCTCCTACGCTTGCTTCATTTGAAGTGGTAGAATATTTGCTCTACGTGGCGTAATAATGCCATATTGGGTGATGATACCTGTTATATTTTCTGCCGGTGTTACATCAAAAGCAGGATTATAAACTCCTGCACCGTTAGGAGCCAAAGATATACCATCTATTTTAGTCACTTCCTCAGATTTCCTTTCCTCAATAGTTATGTCACTTCCCTGCTCAATATTAAAATCAATGGTAGAAACAGGAGCAACCACATAAAAAGGGATATTATATGTTTTAGCCAAAACTGACAGCATAAACGTTCCTATCTTATTAGCTACATCCCCATTCGCAGAAACCCTGTCTGCTCCAACCAAAATTAGGTCGACCACTTCATCTCTTATTAATGCTGCGGCAGCAGAATCTGGAATTAGGCGATAGGGAATAGCTTCTTTTTGGAGTTCCCAACAGGTAAGTTTACTTCCCTGCAGGCGAGGGCGCGTTTCATCTACATATACCTGAATGTGTTTATTGCTGTAGTGGGCTTTGCGAATCACTCCCAAGGCTGTGCCGATCCCTGTGGTAGCCAGAGCACCGGTATTGCAATGCGTTAATATTTTATCCCCCGTCCCTATTACGGAATCTCCTATTTTTGCCATCTCTTCACAAGTCTTTGCTTCATCTGAAGCAATTTTGTCCGCCGCCTCTTTTGCAGCCCAATAAATGGTTCCCTGATCCGCTTTTTCATCCTTCTTTTGATAGAGCACTTTTTCCATTTTTTCTAAGGCCCAAAAAAGATTGACCGCTGTCGGTCTAGATTGAGCCAAATCGTCGAAGGCTTTATTTAAATGAGAAAAAAACTTCTCCAGCGACTGATTTTTATATTCTTTGCAAGCTAAAACCACCCCATATGCAGCGGCAGCCCCAATCAAAGGTGCTCCTCTGGTCACCATTTCTTGGATAGCAAAATATACATCTTGATAAGATTCACAAATAAAATATTCTTCCTTGTGTGGCAGTTTACGCTGATCCAATAGATATAGGCAGTCACTTTTAAAATCATAGGCCTTGACTTCCATCCTGCATTCTCCTTCCCAGCTTTAAGTAAGAGGTGCTCCAATATTAGCTTAGGCCCGAATAAACTTGCCCATTCACTAAATTTGCTCGTGATGGATCTTTTTCTGGCTATTCAGCCACATAATTAGTAAGCTTTCCGATCGGTTCTATTTCAATACTCACTTCATCTCCCTTTGATAGCGGGCCCACACCACTGGGTGTTCCGGTCATAATGACGTCACCTGGATTAAGGGTCATAATTCGAGATAAAAATGCAATGATCTGGACAATAGGAAAAATGAACTCAGAGGTATTGGATTTTTGTTTAATCTCACCATTAACCCATAATTTGATATCAAGCTGCTCAGGATTAGTTATGTCTGTTTGAATCCAGGGACCCAAAGGGCAAAAAGTATCAAAACTTTTGGACCGGGTCCACTGTCCATCTTTCTGTTGGAGGTCCCTGGCAGTCACATCATTGCCAATCGTGTACCCTAATACATATTCAAGTGCCCGTTCTTCCGACACATCTTTAATTTTATCTTTAATGACCACTGCAAGCTCTGCTTCATAGTGCACATTATTAGAAGCAGTTGGATAAACGATTTTTTGCTTATGACCCAAAACACTTGAAGGAGGCTTCATAAAAATCAGAGGTTCCTTAGGAAAAGGTTTATTCATCTCCTGAGCATGCTCCGCGTAATTTAATCCCAGGCAAATGACTTTCGTAGGAATGACTGGGGAGCAAAAATTAACCTCATCCATAGAAAAAATTCTTTCTGTAATTCTATAATCAGAAAAAATATCGCCCACAATCTCTTGTATATGGTTGCCATCTATTAATCCCAATTTGATTTCTGACTTTTTTTGGTGATAAAATCTTGCTATCCTCATCTTTGATACCTCCTGTCTAATGTTTTTAAGCTCCCATTGTTTTTCTAGATACCGTTGCTCATGACAGTATATCACATTTTTAAAAAGGTTTTAAACTCATCTTTAGATACTCCCTGGATCCAGTTGCATATTTGCTTTTAATCTAGTAAACTGCATCCACGGATAGCATTAAACACTCAGCAGTATGCAGGAGGGTCTAGGTATGAAAGTTTATTTTAAAGGTAGAAAAAAAGTACAAGAGTTAGAAGGCAATAAAAAAGTCAAGCAGCTATTAAATGAACTGGATTTAAACCCTGAAGCGGTATTAGTTGTAAAAGAAGGGGAAATCCTCACCCATGATCAACTGGTGTACGACCATGAAGAGATAGAAATCATCTCTGTGGTATCCGGAGGACTGCATTAGGCGATTAAAGGAAGGAGGGAATACGGTTGAAATGCCTTAAATGCAAAGGATCGGCAGTATTACAAATAAAGCGACATAAAGCAGCTTTTTGCAGTGAACATCTAATTGAGCACTTGCAAAATCAAATGATGAAAGCAATTAGAAAGTTTAAAATGCTGCCACCCTCGAAAAATGTCTTAGTTGCCGTCTCTGGTGGTAAAGACAGTTTAGCGCTTTGGGATATGCTGTTGGAAAAAGGTTATAAAGCAGATGCGTTCTATATTGATCTGGGCATTCACAATTATTCCAATGAATCACTGGAGATGATAGAAAAATTTTCAAAAGATAGGCCTCATGGTCATTATTATATAATTTCCTTGCCTGATATTTATCAAACTGATATAAAAGAAATTTCCAAAAATAACCCTCGCTCAGCGTGTTCAGCGTGCGGCTTAATCAAAAGATATATCATGAATATAATGGCCCGGGAAGGGGGATATCATGCAATAGCCACCGGCCATAACTTAGATGATGAAAGCGCCACCCTTTTGGGTAACACTTTATATTGGCAGACCGGTTACTTGGGAAGACAATCGCCAAATATGCCCCCCAGGCATGGTCTCGCCCGAAAAATCAAGCCCCTCTGCCGGCTCACTGAAAAAGAAACGGCTGCTTATTGTTTGGTAAAAAGCATTGATTATATTTTAGAAGATTGCCCATTAGCTCAAGGAGCAAGTACGTTTAAATACAAGGAGATCATAAACAGGTTAGAGACTCAGTCTCCTGGAACAAAAGATCAGTTTTATTTGGGGTTCCTTCGTAAGGGTAAATATTACTTCGAAAAAGAACATGAAGAAATAGAGCTGGTTGGCTGTCCCACCTGCGGAGAACCAACAGTTAATCAAGATAAAGACTGTAGTTTTTGCCGTCAAATGAAAATGAATGCGCTGGACCCAATTTTATTAAAAATGAAAATAGCGCAATTAATATAGGATTTTATAAGTGACTTTTATTCTTCCTTGCGACTTTTTTCTTTAAGCTCTAAGGTTTCAGCGCTCAACCCAATTTGTACAATCCCTTTGGCATCCTCTCTACCTACCCCTATATACTGGAATACTCTACCATCAAAAGCTCGCTCCTGTGGGGGTTGTACCAATTCTTGGCCCGGTTTATCAACCAGGCCAAGAAACGGCCTGGTTTGCTCACCCTCTTTAAAATCCAACCCCCATATATCTTCGATATTGCCATACCGGATAACGCCATCTTCATCCGTCACGTGTATCTCATCCACGTGAAAATGTTCCGCGAGTTTAATCATATTGTTATGTTCTAGTGTTTTTGGATCTTTATTTATCATTTCAGCTATTTCGTTACAAAGGTTCACATAAAAATCTTCATACCTGTCAGCTAAAAATTTCGCCGCTGTCTCACGAACCGTGCGTCTTAATTTAGTCGTGATCTCATCAATCTGCTTGATGTTTGCGCTAATTTCTTCCAAGTTGGCAGTTTGCTCTTCAGCAGCAGCACTAATTGCTTCAGCATTTGAAGAAGTGTCTTCAACTACCTGCATGACTTCACCCAAAGAGGACTCCATTTCCTGGGTAGAAGCTGACTGCTGTTGGGCTCCTGAGGCAATTGTTTGAATTTGGTCATCAACTTCTCGAATATTTATTACCATTTCGTCCGCTTGAGATTTCGTCTCTTGAGAATTGCTGACTGCTTCCTGTATGGGAGAATGAGCATTTTCAATAGCATTGGCCGCTTCTTTGGTTTGGGATGAAACTTTCTCCACAATTTGTTTGATCTCTTCAGCCGATTCATTAGATTGCTCGGACAATTTTCTGATTTCTTCAGCCACTACTGCAAAACCTTTTCCATGTTCACCTGCCCGGGCTGCTTCTATAGCAGCGTTGAGTGCCAGTAGATTCGTCTGTTCAGCGATATCAGTAATGGTGTTTACAAACTGCTCTATATTTGAAATTGATTTTTCAGTTTCTTTGGCTGCATTTTCTATATGAGAATGACTTAAGCTTACTTCTTCTATTTTTTTTAAAGTGGTTTGGGAAAGCTCTTCTACTTTTTCAGCGTTTTCTCTGGTATTTGCGGTATTCTCTGTGGCTTTTTCTGCTGACTCAGCCATGGATTGAGCAGATTTAGAAACTTCATGGACAGCGCCTTCCACTTCTTTCAAAGAAGAAACATTTTCACTGGCGCCCTTGGCTACTTTTTCAATTCCGCTGCTCACCTCATTCATCCCTTGGTTTGAATCTTCTAATGCTTTGTTTATTTGTTCTGATGAACTAGACAGTTGTTCAATAGTTTCTTTGATGCCATTGACCAATTTTTCGTTTTGTTCTACATTGTCTCCATATTCACCTAATTTATGCTCCAGGGTTTGTTTTAGTTCGCTTGTATTCGTAAAGTTCATAAAGGCAGCAACCAAAAATAAAGCCATGATCATGCCGTTAACTGCATTATAGGGATAGTTAAAGTTGCCAGCCAAATTTACTGCTAGTAAAATTCCTAAAGACGTATACGTAAAATATTTATTGTCAAATAAACAATAGACTGCCAGCAATGGGCCAATCAATGCCAGACCCAAGAATTCCGAAAAAAGATCCGTAGTAAAAGTCATGCCAGCATAAAGGACCAAGAAGCAAGCAAAATAAACATACTTTAAATACCGGTTGAAATGATTTCGTAAGTATATTACTATTGATATAATTAAGATTAAAATCGATGCCGCTGTGACAACAATCGCACTTTCAGTAACGTGCACTTCACTTAATTCGGTAGTAAGAAGCAAAACAACTAGACTCACTAGAAGTATGGTAACAGTTAAATTGGCTATGTTTGCTTTTTTTTCCATCTGTAAGTCTTGATTCATGGACACCCTCCTGTTTGGTTTAAGTTAAATAAAAATAGCCTTTGAACGAAATAACAAATACCTATTGAACATTAACAAAATTGGGAACCAGTTCTCTCGGTTGGTGAAAAATATTGCAAATTCTGACATCAAAGCGATTATAATAAAAAATTCAATATAAAACTGTTTTTTTCCTATCAACAGTCTTGATTTTTCATGAACTAGACATAATAGACTAATCGCATTAATTAAATGGTCATAGCAATTGGACAAATTTTGAAAGGAGTTGTATTATGCCCCAAATTTACGCATTGTACGGTAAAAGTGGAACAGGGAAAAGCCACAGGGCAATCAGTATTGCTTATAAATACAGTATACCCTTGATTATTGACGATGGCCTTTTAATTTATAAAGGAAAAAAGCTTACCAGTTCTATTTCAGGGAAACAAGAAAAGAATCGCCTTAAAGCCGTTAAAAGAGCTATTTTTGATGACCCAGGCTATGCTGCTATAATGAAAGAACATTTAACTACCCTTAATCCGGATAAAATACTCATCATTGGCACGTCCCAACACATGATCTATAAAATTGTTCAAAATCTTGATTTGGATATGCCAGATGTTTGGATAGATATTGATGAAATCACTTCACCTGAAGAACGTAACCGAGCTTATTTGCATCGAAACAAAGGGCGCCATGTTGTACCGCTTTCCCCTGTTGAGGTCAGCAATTTTAAACTCCCTTTGATTGATCGATTAAAGCTGCTCATCACCAGTAAAGGCAAAACAAAATATTTAGGAGAGCAGTCCGTGGTTAAGCCGAGCTTCCACTCCATGGGAAGAGTCTATATTCAAGAAAAGGCTCTGCAAGATTTGGCCCATTTTGTTCTTACTCATCAATTAAAATGCGATAATGTAAAGCGAATTAACATCTCTTCAAAACCCAAAAACGATGCCCCCATAATTAAAGTTCATGTTTCTTTCAATTTTGGAGATCCTTTACATGTGATGGGGAAAAAAATTAATGAAGAGTTAAAAAATAATTTAAAACAATTATCCGGACTTGAAAATATTCAAGTCCGGATGATCATAGCTGAATTAGATATCCCAAAGGACTTACAACATAGCCAGGAGTAGCCCAGCGGCAATTGCCGAACCGATCACCCCTGCCACAT
>CAZARY010000011.1:0-20622 GCA_964487675.1 uncultured Clostridia bacterium
CTGAAGGAATTCAAGGGGAACTGCTCGTCTGGATGAGTCACGGGGACAAGGTAGAAGAACCACCGCCTGGTTTTCATGTAATGGGAAAAACAGACTACACGCCCGTGGCTGGTTTTTTTGATCCGGATAGGCATCTTTATGCGGTCCAATTTCACTTGGAAGTGCTTCATACCCTAAAAGGTGAGGAAATGCTCACGAATTTTCTTTTCAATATTGCTGGATTTTCCGGTGACTGGAATATGGGGTCTTATATTAATAAAACTGTTGATGAAATAGCAACAATGGCTGGTAATAAACGCGCCGTTTGTGGACTATCAGGAGGCGTAGATTCAACAGTGTCCGCGATCCTTGTACAGAAAGCTCTGGGAAAAAACCTCACGTGTATATTTGTTGATCATGGACTATTGAGAAAGGACGAAGCCGATCAGGTCTTGGAATTGTTTGAAAATGAATTTGATATTGATGTGGTGTTTGTGAACGCCCGAGAGAGATTTTTAAATAAATTAGTCGGCATCACGGATCCTGAAAAAAAGAGAAAAATAATTGGTGAAGAATTTATTCGAGTATTTGAAGAAGAAGCCAATAAGATAGGAGAAGTAGACTTTTTAGTTCAAGGCACCCTTTATACAGATGTGATAGAAAGTGGCACTCAAACAGCTAGTGTAATCAAATCCCATCATAATGTTGGTGGCTTACCAGAAAAAATGGCGCTTTCTCTAATTGAACCATTAAACTCACTATTTAAAGACGAAGTGAGGGCATTGGCCAGGGAATTGCAGCTTCCTGATGAAATTGTTAAGAGGCACCCGTTTCCAGGTCCCGGTCTAGCTATAAGGATCTTGGGAGAAGTCACTGAAGAAAAACTACAGATTTTAAGGAATGCGGATGCTGTGATCACCGATGAACTCAAAAAAGAAGGGCTATTTTATGATATATGGCAGTTGTTTCCAGTATTACCCAGCATAAAAACAGTAGGAGTTAAGGGGGATAAACGTTCTTACGAATACCCTATCATCTTGCGAGCGGTGAGCAGTCAAGATGGCATGACAGCAGACTGGTATAAATTTCCACTGACAGTCTTAGAAAAGCTTTCCAATCGAGTGGTCAACGAAGTGACAGGCGTGAACAGGCTAGTTTATGATATAACATCGAAACCACCTGGCACCATTGAGTGGGAGTAACTTTACTTTACCTTACAAAACTGATAAAATAATATTATTATAGATTTACTCTCGTATAGTTCTGGGAATACGGCCTGGATGTTTCTACCAAATGACCGAGAATCATTTGACTACGGGAGAAAGAGTACCTAGGGTTCCGGGGAATGGGATACTTCGCTTGTATCTGGACTGGATACGGCATACAAGACGATGAGAATATATTGAAACCCGGTCCGAGTGGTACTTACCCTTTATATGGGTACACCGAAGGGATAAAAGCCCAGGCGGGTAGGTTTCTCTCATGGCCTGCTCTGCTTGGGTTTTGTTTTATTTTAAAATTATTAATCATATTCAGGATAAGCTTTTTTTTAGAAGCTTCTAGTTAAACTGAGTGTAGGGGGAAAAATCCTTGGAAACAAAACAAAAGTTCCATAAAATTGAATATCACCCAGGTTTAACTCTGGGTATCGTTGGTGGTGGACAGCTTGGGCGGATGATGATTTTTGAAGCAAAAAAACTGGGGTTACATGTAGTTACCTTGGACCCAAAACCGAATGCTCCAGCGGGGCAAGTCGCTGATGGACAGATACAGGCCCCTTTTGATGATGTGAAAGCTTATCGTGAACTGGGGGAAGTCTGTGATTTGGTTACATATGAATTTGAACATATTAGTGTAGAAGGACTGAGAGCGATAGAGGAAATTGGCACGCCTGTCCGGCCAAACAGCACTACTTTAGAGAAGATTCAACATAAAGGCAAACAAAAAACCCATTTAAAAGACTACGGCATTCATGTTCCCGGGTTTCAATTAGCTAGAAATATGCATGAAGTGGAAAAAGCCATGCAATACTTAGACTATCCTGTAATGGCGAAGACTTGCCGGGGCGGATATGATGGAAAAGGCAACATATTACTCCAGTCTGAACAAGATTTCAAACAGTTAAAATCATATTTTGATCGTTCCGGAGAATGGATGCTGGAAGAGTATATGCCTTTTGAAAAAGAAGTATCTGTAATGGCCGCGCTCAACACTTGGGGCGAAAAAGTGATTTACCCTTTAGGAGAAAATACACATAAAGACGAAATCTTAAGGGCGACGAAAGTTCCCGCCAGCGTTGAGGATTCAATCCAGGAAAAGGCCCGTCAAATGGGGAGTGACATCCTGGATTTATTTAATGAGCCGGGGATTTATGGTATAGAAATGTTTTTGCTCCCAGAAGGTTCATTAACTGTCAATGAGATTGCTCCCCGAGTGCACAACTCAGGCCATTACACCATGGAAGCTTGTAATATCTGTCAGTTTGCAACCCACCTGCGATGCATTTTAGGACTGCCATTGATAGAGCCCCTTTTGGAAAAACCTGTTTGGATGATAAACCTACTTGGAACTTCCACTGGAGAATTGCCAGTGAAGGATATCCAAGGATATGAAAGCTTATTTAGAGAGGCCGGCGTTTATTTGCATTTATATGGCAAAGCAGAAATTAGACCTCAAAGAAAAATGGGGCATATTAATATTACGGGAAAGAATCAGGCACAAATTGAAGAAAAGCTTCGCCGAATTTACTTAGAGACTGAGGAGGTGTTTTAAAGTTATGCGTACACAGGTTGGAGTTATCATGGGCAGTGATTCGGATTTGCCTGTAATGAAAGAAGCATGTCAAATATTAGAATATTTTAGTGTTGGGTATGAGGTTGATGTGGTTTCTGCCCACAGGACACCCGATAAGATGTTTGAATATGCTTCTGAAGCGGATAACAGGGGGATAAAAGTTATTATTGCGGGTGCAGGAGGTGCGGCACACCTACCGGGTATGGTGGCATCAATGACGGATCTGCCTGTAATTGGTGTGCCTGTAAAGACTAGATCGCTGCAAGGTGTGGATTCTCTTTATTCTATTGTACAAATGCCTGGCGGCGTTCCCGTTGCAACTGTAGCCATTAATGGCGCTAAAAACGCTGGTTTACTTGCACTACGGATTTTAGGGGTTCAGGATTCAAAATTGCAAACAGAACTTTCAAATTATCGTGAAACCAACAGAAAAAAAATTATAAAAACGGGCGAGGAATTAAAACAAAAAGGAGTCTATAGCTATTTGAAAGAACGTACCGAATTGTAGCCTTATTATAGAATTTTGGGGAGTGACCTGCTTTATGATTGAACGGTATCAAACCGAAGAAATGAAAAAGATATGGAGCTTGGAATATAAATTAGAAAAATGGCTAGAAGTAGAAATACTTGCTTGTGAAGGGATGGAATCCCAGGGGATTATCCCTTCTGGAGTGGCAGCCAGAATACGGGAAAACGCCCGGCTGGATGTTAAAAGAATACAGGCGCTAGAGCAGGAAACCCGTCACGATGTAGTGGCTTTTACTAGAGCCGTTTCGGAAACCTTAGGCTCAGAGAAGAAGTATCTGCATTTTGGATTGACTTCCTCGGACGTGGTGGATACAGCGCTTGCCTGTTTAATGAAAGAAGCCTTGGAATTGGTAGAAGCAGAGCTGGGTCACTTAATGGCTGGCTTAAAAAATCAAGCCCGGCATTATAAAAATACTGTTATGATAGGTAGAACCCACGGAGTACATGCAGAACCCACTACCCTGGGTTTAAAGCTTGCTCTTTTCTATAGTGAAATGAAAAGAAACGCAGAAAGGTTAGCCAGGGCTAGAGAAACAGTAAGCGTAGGAAAATTATCGGGGGCAGTGGGCACATTTGCGCATCTTCCTCCCCAAGTGGAAGCTTACGTATGCGATAAGCTCGGATTGACCCCCGCATTGGTGTCAAATCAAATTTTGCAGCGAGATCGCCATGCCGAGATGCTGTGTTCCCTGGCAATATTAGCTGGTACCATGGATAAGCTGGCAACAGAAATCAGACACCTACAAAGAACAGAAGTGAGAGAGCTAGAAGAGCCTTTTTACCAGGGTCAAAAAGGTTCTTCAGCTATGCCACATAAGCGGAATCCAGTAAACTGTGAAAAAATATCCGGTCTATCCCGTGTTATCCGGGGAAATTCTGTGGCTTCATTAGAAAATCAACCTCTTTGGCATGAACGTGATATCTCCCACTCTTCCCCTGAACGAATTATTATTCCGGACAGCACCACACTTGCCCACTATTTAATAAAAACGCTCAACAAAATAGTCTCCCATCTCCATGTTTGCCCGAAAAGAATGAAACAAAATATAAGTCAAACAAATGGACTGATTTACAGCCAGCAAGTACTTTTAGCTCTGGTAGAAAAAGGATATTCCAGGGAAGAAGCTTATGATATCGTACAGGCAGCCGCTATGGAAACATGGCAAAAGAACATCTCTTTTAAAGAAATGATTGCTCGGGATGAAAGGGTTACAAGGACTTTATCCGTAGAAGAATTAGACCGCTGCTTTGACAACGACCATTTTCTTACCCATATTGAGGATATATTTGCGCGCTTAAAAATTTAAACCATGGCAAGAAATATTTTAGACCACCCGACATTTTCAATCTAATCAAACTACTCTAATGATAGGAATTTCTGATAAAGATAGGTGCTGATTGAGGGAGGGGAAACTATTGAAGAAAGGTGAACTGATCTATGAAGGGAAGGCAAAAAGAGTGTATGAAGCATTGGATGCTGACAATAAGATTGCAAACCGGTATTGCATTTTGGAATTTAAAGATGATTTAACAGCATTTGATGGTGAAAAATTTGACCAGGAGGAAGGAAAAGGAGAGTTAAATGCTTGGGTCACCGCTGTTCTTTTTAAGTATTTATCAAATAAACAGATACCAAACCATTTTGTTAAACGACTTTCAGCCCGAGAATTGTTAGTCCAAAGAACCAAGATCATCCCAGTTGAGGTAGTGGTACGAAACATTATCGCTGGCAGCTTAGAAAAGCGCTTGGGACTTACGAGGGGTATGCTGCTTAATTTTCCGGTGGTGGAGTTTTACTACAAAAATGATTTGCTCCATGACCCGTTATTAAACACTGACCATATTCAGGTACTGGGGTTAGCGAACCAAGCAGAGATGAGGAAAATGACAATAAAAGCCAAAAGTGTTAACACATTATTGTGGCAGTATTTTAATCAGCGAGAAATCATCTTGGTGGATTTTAAATTGGAGTTTGGTTGGACAGAAGATAAAAATATGCTCATAGCTGATGAAATTACCCCTGACACCTGTCGACTTTGGGATCATAAAACAACTCAAAGCCTGGACAAAGATGTTTTTCGGCATGATATAGGAGATGTTATGACGGGTTATCGCGAGATATACCGGAGGATGAAAGAGGAGGGGCTCGATTATGTATAAGGCCAAGGTGCAAATAACATTAAAAAAGGGGGTTTTAGATCCCCAGGGTGAGGCCATTAAGGGATCACTTCATTCTATGGATTTTTTTGAAGTAAAAGATGTCCGGGTGGGGAAGCTAATTAACCTTTTACTGGAAGGGAAGAACCCGGATGAGCTTGAAAATCGGGTAGAAGCAATGTGCCAGCGTTTATTGGCCAATCCTGTAATAGAAAATTATGCGTTTGAAATCATGGAGGTTGAACAAAAATGAAATTTGGTATTGTTGTATTCCCTGGATCTACTTGTGAACGCGACGCGTTTAATTTTATCACAGGCGTCTTAAAACAAGAATGCATTTACTTATGGCACCAACATGCTTTACCTGCTGATTTGGACTGTATTTTATTGCCCGGGGGTTTTAGCTATGGGGACTATCTTAGACCAGGTGCCATTGCTGCTCGGGCTCGAATTATGGACAGTATTAAAAAATTTGTTTATGCAGGTGGCTTGGTGATAGGGATATGCAATGGATTCCAGGTATTAATTGAAGCAGGTCTTTTGCCGGGGACCCTGTTGAAAAACCGGCAAATCAGCTTTAAATGCCGATGGGTAGATTTGAGAGTGGAAAATAATGCTACTGTATTTACGAGGCATTTAAAGCAAGGAGATTTGCTGCAGATGCCTATTGCCCATGGCGATGGTAATTATTATATCCGACCCAAAGAGCTGGAGAGACTGCGACAAGATAAGCAGATTATTTTTAAGTATGTAGATAAAAATGGAAATCAAACAGCAGAATCAAACCCAAATGGCTCTGTGGATAATATCGCGGGCATTATTAACAAAGAAGGGAATGTGTTGGGGATGATGCCCCATCCAGAAAGGGCTGGAGAAGCGATTCTTGGTTCTACTCATGGATTAAAAATATTTGAATCCATTTTAGCTCAAGAGGGGGAGATGATTTGATGAATCTCTCGGGTTCTGAACTTGATGCAATATACCAAAAATTGGGTAAGACACCTAATGTTTTGGAACAAGGTATGTTTGAAGTCATGTGGAGTGAGCACTGCAGTTATAAAAATTCCCGGTTTGTGTTAAAGCAATTGCCGGGCACAGGGGACTATGTGCTGCAAGGCCCTGGTGAAAATGCAGGGATCGTGAGTATGGGAGAGGGTGATGCCTTGGCTTTTAAAATAGAGAGCCATAACCATCCTTCAGCAGTAGAACCTTATCAAGGTGCGCTAACTGGCGTGGGGGGGATTATCAGGGATATTCTGTCCATGGGTGCAAATCCTGTGGCTTTATTGAACTCTTTGCGTTTTAGCCCCATTTCAGAAGGGACAGAAGATTGGAAAAGGGCACGATATCTCTTTAGTGGCGTGATCTCTGGAATTGGTAGTTACGGTAACTGCATCGGTGTTCCTACTGTAGGGGGTGAAATTTATTTTGATCCTGCTTACAGAGAAAATCCTCTGGTTAATGCCATGTGTGTAGGGTATGTAAAAGAAAAAGATATCCGGTGCAGTTGGATGGATAAACCAGGCAATGTTGTACTTTTAATTGGTGCGAAAACAGGCAGAGATGGCATCTTGGGTGCGAGTTTTGCCTCAGAAGCTCTGTCGGGAGATGGAGCCAGTGAACGGCCTTCTGTTCAGGTGGGAGACCCTTTTATGGGCAAATTACTAATTGAAGCTTGTAATGATTTGAAGGATATTCGTGGTGTGGTAGGTATCCAAGATTTAGGGGCTGGTGGATTGGTGTCAGCCGTTTCAGAAATGGCTAGCAAAACCGGGGTAGGCACGGAAATATACGCTCACCGCGTCCCTACCAGAGAAGCCGGAATGACATCTTATGAAATTATGCTGAGCGAGTCCCAGGAGAGAATGCTTTTAGTTATAAACCCCGATTATGAGAAAGAAATAAAAAATACTGTTTATAATTGGGGTTTGGATGCCACAATTATTGGCAAAGTCATAGCTGAAGAAGAACTCCGGGTGCTGTATAATGAAGAAATCGTAGCCCGAGTACCCCCCAAATATTTGACTGACGGGCCTATATATGCCCGCGAAGTTATTTTCCCTAATTATCTTCAAAACTGCTGGGATGAAGATGAGCACTTGGAAGAAATGCTTAAAAAAGAAGTTCAGGAAAAAGGTTACAAGCTTTCGGAAGTTTTACTTGAATTGCTAGGGACCGAAAATATTGCATCAAAGCTGTGGATTTACCAGCAATTTGATCATACGGTGGGGACGGACACGATAAAAGCTCCCGGCCAAGGTGCTGCTGTGATGCGATTCAAGGGCACAAATAAAGGGTATGCCTTAACATGTGATGGTAATGCCCGCTGTGTCTATCTGGACCCTTTCCGCGGCGGCAGTATTTTAGTGGCAGAAGCTAGCCGCAATCTGGTGGTTTCAGGAGCCCAGCCTATAGGACTGACCAATTGTTTAAATTTCGGTAATCCTGAAAAGAGTGAGGTGTATTATCAACTTTATCAAACTACAGCTGGTATGGAGGCAGCCTGCAGAACCTTGAACATTCCTGTGACCGGAGGCAATGTAAGTTTATACAATGAGGGAAAGCTGGGCGAAATAAAGCCTACTCCGGTAATAGGCATGGTAGGGAAAATTGATGATCTAAAACGAGTACTAACGCCGGGATTTGAAAAACCTGGGGAAAAGATTCTTCTCTTTGGAGAAACATGGTCGGAATTTGGCGGTTCTGAATTGGCCTATATTTTTGGAAAAGGAAATAGTGGACGCACACCGGTCATTGATCTGTTAAAAGAACAGAAATTGCAAGAATTTTTGTTGCTTGCGAATAAACAGGGATTACTCTCTAGTTGCCAAGATTTATCTGAAGGTGGATTGGGAGTTACTTTGGCCAAGGGCTGCCTTTTAGGAAAGGTGGGGGCTAAAGTGGATTTATCCAATGCAAACGATTTTTTTACCTGGCTCTTTTCTGAATCTCAATCCCGTGTTATTGCTTCGGTAGCCGAACAAAACTTGGATGCGGTCATACAATTGGCAGGAGAATGGGGCATTAAGCTGGAAACAATAGGAGTAACGACAATATCCAAAAAGCTTCATGTGAACTATAATGGTGGAGAAAATTTTGAACTTTCAGTGAAGGAGATGGATAACCATTGGAATACAGGATTAACGAATCAAATAAGTTAAAACTGGATAAAGAAGAGAATTGGAAAGAAGAGTGTGGCATAGCAGGCATCTATGCACCAAAACAAGATGTATCCAGACTTATGTACTACTGCTTGTATGCGCTGCAGCACCGGGGGCAAGAAAGTGCAGGCATATCCGTTGCTGATCAAAACATTTCTACCACCAAAGGCATGGGGTTGGCTGGAGAAATTTTCGATAATGAAAAAATCGCGGCACTTAAAGGGCACAGTTCAATAGGACATGTAAGGTACTCTACTTCTGGAGAGAGCACGGTGGTCAATGCGCAGCCCCTGACCGTAACCTGCCGTTTGGGACAACTATCCTTTGCCCACAACGGCAATTTGGTGAATGCGGCGTCACTCAGGCGTGAACTAGAAGAGAAAGGCACTATTTTTCAAACCACATCTGATAGTGAGATTCTTGCTCATTTACTGGCACGTTCAGGAGTAGATGATTTGGAAAAGGCCTTAAAAAAAGTGGTTCCTACTATACAGGGTGCCTATACCTTCGTGATTCTTACTGCCTCTAAACTTATTGCTTTCAGAGATCCTTATGGTTTTCGACCTTTATCTGTGGGTAAATTAGAAAATGGTTATACCGTAGCATCAGAAACCTGTGCCTTTGATACCATTGGAGCCAAACATTTATTTGACGTAAAACCCGGTGAGATGGTCATTATTGATGGTAATGGGCATCGACGGGAAAACTTAATTCAAAAGAAAAAATACTCCCTCTGTATTTTTGAGTATATCTACTTTGCTAGACCTGACAGCAATTTGGATGGGAGGAATGTGCATACAGTAAGAAAAGAACTAGGGAAAGAAATAAGCAAAGAAATAGATTTTTCAGCCGATCTAGTTTCTGGTGTTCCTGACTCTAGTTTATCGGCAGCTTCCGGGGTGGCAGAGTCCCTGAATTTGCCTTATGAGTTGAGCTTGATCAAAAATCGCTATATTGGCCGGACTTTTATCAATCCCAGCCAAGAAATGCGTGATATTGGGGTGAAGCTCAAATTAAACCCGGTAGAGCAGACTGTTTCAGGTCGGCGGATTATCTTGGTAGATGACTCCATAGTGAGGGGCACAACTATCGGAAAACTTGTGAACATGTTAAAAAAATCTGGGGCTAAAGAAATCAATGTTTTAATTACTTCTCCTCCAGTTAAGCATCCTTGTTTTTACGGCATAGACACCAGTATAGAAAGTGAATTGTTGGCAAATAAATATACCCAGTCAGAAATGGCTGAACTCATTGGAGCCGATTCCCTGCATTTTTTGAGTATAGAAGGTATGGAAAGAGCTGTTTCCAGGGTGGCAGGTTCAGAGGAAATCAGCCACTGCAAAGCTTGTTTTGATGGAAATTACCCTGTCTTAGAGGAAGGTGGTAGATAGATGCAAGGCGATAAATATCGTGAGGCAGGTGTGGATATAAGCAAAGGAAATCGGTTTGCAAAAGGGATTCAGCATCTAACACGTGACCAGGTACGAGAGGAAGTGCTTTCAGGAGTAGGTGGTTTTGGCGCTGTCTTTGAACCGGGTCGAAACTACCAAAATCCTGTTATGTTGGCTGCGACTGATGGGGTGGGCACCAAATTAAAAATTGCCCGTATGGCAGAAAAATTTGACACCGTCGGGATTGACTTGGTTGCTATGTGCGCCAATGATATATTAGCCCAGGGGGGAGAACCTCTGGTGTTTTTGGATTATTTAGCCATGGGGCAGCTAGAAGAAGACGTGGCAAAAAGCATTGTTGATGGGATCATAGAAGGTTGCCGTTTGGCCGGGTGCAGCTTAGTAGGGGGAGAAACTGCAGAGATGCCAGGTTTTTATCAAGCAGGTATGTTTGACCTGGCGGGCTTTTGTGTTGGTGTGGCTGAAAAAGAAAAAATAGTCCAAGAAAATAAAATATTACCAGGGGATCTCCTTGTGGGAATACAATCTAACGGTATTCACAGTAATGGGTATTCTTTGGCTCGAAAAATATTACTGCAGGCTGATGGCGGTCAATACCAGTTGAAGGATAGCCCCTCTCCTTTAGAGGTGGATTTAGAAAAAGAACTCCTTCGCCCTACTCGGATTTATGTTTCTCCCGTCTTGTCAATGATGAAAAAATATAATATAAAAGGCATGGCGCACATAACAGGCGGCGGAATTCCGGGGAATGTTTCTAGAATTCTACCTCCCAAAATGGTAGTTAGGATAAATCGTTCTGACTTGGACGCAATGAACCTACCAATTTATAAACTATTAAAGCATGAAGGGAAGCTAACTGATCAAGATATGACAGCAACTTTTAACTTAGGGGTTGGCTTTGTACTGGTGCTAGACAAAGAGGAAGCCCCTAAGGTGTGTGAAGACTTACAGAAACAAGGAGAAAACGGGCGTATTATCGGGGAAATTGAATTGATAGAAAGTGATGTACATGAACAGGTTGATGATACTAGGAAGGTGATTATAGATGACTGATCGGCTCTTGCCAAATTACGCTGTTTTTGCTTCCGGGTCGGGCACAATTTTTCAAAGTATTTTGGATGCCCAGGCTAAAGAGAAAGTTGCAGGTCGTTTAGTGCTTTTTGTCACTGATGAACCAAACTGCCAGGCAAAAAAAAGAGCCGAGCAAGCTGGTGTGGAAACCCAAGTTTTTTCGATTCAATCATACCCTCAAAAAAAAGCTCGCGAAAAAGCCATTTTAGAGACTTTAACAGAAAAAAATGTAGACTTTATTGTGCTTTCAGGATACATGCAATTGCTTTCTTCTTATTTTATTAGACATTATCCAGAAAAAATTATTAATACGCATCCTTCACTTCTCCCAGCATTTAAAGGTATAGAAGCAGTAAAAAGAGCTTTTGATTACGGGGTAAAGATAACAGGTTGTACGGTGCATATAGTAAATGAAGAAATGGATGGCGGTCCCATTTTGCTGCAACAACCGGTCAGAGTTTTGCCCGGTGATTCTGTGACCTGCTTACATGAAAAAATAAAAGTGGAAGAGAGAAAATTAGTTGTAAAAGCGTTAAATGCCTTGCTTAAGGGAAATATAACCATGCAAAATCAACATAGGTGGGTGATGAAAGATGCATGAAAAATGCCAGGTGAAGCGTGCTTTAATCAGTGTGTTTGATAAAGAAGGACTTATCCCATTTGCTAGAGGACTTGCTGATCTAGAGATAGAAATATATTCTACCGGTGGCACTTTGTCCAAGCTACGACAAGATGGTCTGACCGTGTTCCCGGTGGAAAACTTAACTGAATATCCTGAAATTCTTGACGGAAGAGTTAAAACCTTACATCCTGCTGTGCATGGAGGTATTTTAGCCAAAAAACGAAACGATCCAGAACTGATACAAAATAGTATTCACCCTTTTGATTTGGTAGTGGTTAATTTATATCCTTTTGAAGAAGCAGCCGCGAATAATCAATCCAACCATGAATGGATAATAGAAAATATTGATATTGGTGGCCCCACTATGATTCGTGCAGCGGCGAAAAATCACCAGCGTGTAGGAGTATGCGTTGATCCAAAAGATTATCAGGACATATTGGATAAACTTAGTAATTATGGTAAATTATCAACATCTACCCGTTTTTATTTGGCGTCAAAAGCATTTCTATATACATCTCGCTACGAAAGCGCTATTAGCAACTATTTCTCTCAAGCTATGATGACTAAGGAAAATGAACGTGTACAAAAAGCAAAAGAAGATACAGTGAATCAGTCTTTGTTTCCTTCTCACACCTTATACAATCTAGAAAGTGGGATGAGTTTTCTTGATCCTACTTTACTAACAGGATCCCGTCAGGAGCTTTCGTATGGAGAAAATCCCCATCAGAAAGCATTTTTCCTGCCTACTCTAGGAAGTGAGCCTGAAGAATTACAGGGCAATACATTATCCTATAATAATTTGAACGATTTAGATGCTGCGCTTCAATTGGTATACGAATTTGAACGGAAGGCAGCCGTTGCGGTAAAACATACAAATCCTTGTGGTGTGGGATTGAGTGACAATATCGTGGATGCCTTTCAGAAAGCCTATGAAGCGGATCCAGTTAGTATATTTGGCGGAGTATTGGCTTTTAACACCATGGTCACAGAGGATCTGGCAAGAAAACTTTCCGATGTTTTCCTCGACGTGATTGCTGCTCCTGACTATGAAGATCGCGCTTTGAAAATTTTAAAGGAAAAAAGGCAGTTAAAGATCGTCAGGATTAAACCGGAACTCTTGAAAATAGGATATGCCCGGATCAATACAGTTTGGAGTGGGTACCTGGTGCAGCAGCCTGACTTAAAGGAAGTAGATTTTTCGAACTGGAAGCTGGTGACAAAAAACAGTGGAAACATATCACACCAGGATAAAAAAGATATGGTAATGGCGGAAAAAGTGGTCAAACATGTAAAATCAAATGCCATTGTTGTGGTGAAAGATGAGCAAACATGGGGAATTGGAGCGGGTCAAGTGAGCCGAATTGGCGCCAGTCAATTGGCTTTAAATGCTGCTGGAGAAAGAGCCCAGGGCAGCACTTTGGCTTCGGATGCTTTTTTTCCTTTTCCAGATGTAGTAGAATTATGTTATTCGCACGGTGTAAGCCATATTGTACAACCGGGTGGTTCTAAACGGGACCAGGCCTCTATTGAAAAAGCGAAAGAATGTGGAATTAATATGTTTTTTACAGGGGTTCGAAGATTTAAACATTGACGACAAAAAAACTAAAACCATGAATGATCTCAAAAATTTTGCTGGAGGGATTTTATGAAAGTTCTTGTGGTAGGCGGTGGTGGTCGTGAGCACGCTCTGGTCAAAAAAATAAACGAAAACCATCATGTGGAAACAATATTTGCCGCCCCTGGGAATTATGGAATAAGCCATGAAGCTTATTGTGTGGACATAAAAGACGATGACATAGAAAAACTAGTTGATTTTGCGCATACAAAAGGGATAGATTTAACAATAGTGGGTCCGGAAAAACCACTTTCCTTGGGAATAGTTGACGCATTTGAAGCACAAGGGCTGCCCATTTTTGGACCTTCTCAGGAAGCAGCTAGACTAGAAACGAGTAAATGGTTTGCCAAGCAGTTGATGAAAGATTACAATATCCCTACAGGAAAAGCAGAATTTTTTGCTCCAGGGGCAGGAAAATCCGTATGGGATCAGGCCTGTGATTTTATTGAGACTATGAGCCCACCATATGTGGTCAAAGCAGATGGATTGTATGCCGGAAAAGGCGTGACCGTAACCCGGGAGGAAGAAGAAGCCAAAGCTGCTGCTGAAAGATTGCTCTCAGAAAATATGGGCGTGTTAGTAGAAGAATATCTGGAGGGGGAAGAGCTATCTTTACTGGCCTTAACCGATGGAGAAAAATGTATCCCATTGATTCCAAGCCAGGATTATAAACGGGTATATGACAATGATGAAGGACCTAATACGGGTGGCATGGGCGCTTATGCACCGGTTCCTTTTGTAGAGCAGGAAAATATTGATTATATTAAAAACACCATTCTCGACCCTACGTTGAAAGCTATGCGAGATAGAGGCACACCTTATAAAGGTGTACTTTACGGAGGCTTAATATTAACCGAAGAAGGTCCTAAAGTCCTGGAATTTAATGCCCGTTTTGGAGACCCAGAAAGCCAGGCTATTTTGCCTCTCATAGATTCCGACTTATTAGTCCCGATCACACAGGTGGCTCAAGGTCAATTGTCAGTAACAGAATTAGAATGGAAATCTCTCAGTGCCGTTTGTGTTGTATTGGCTTCCCAGGGTTATCCGGGTAAATATCATAAAGGGTTTACTTTGGAAATCCCATCAGCACTATTCAATCAATCGGACCTTTATATATATTATGCCGGTGTAAAAAGTGCTTCTCACATATTAGAACAGGGAGGTTCACGTCCTGTTACTGCTGGGGGCAGAGTTTTAAATGTCACGGGTTTAGGGGAAGATTTCAAGCAGGCTAGGGATATGGCCTACCGGGCAGCTGAAGAAATAGAGTTTCAAGGCAAGCATTATCGAACTGATATTGCCCTTAAAACTTTAAAATGATAAAATGCTTTTGAGGACAGTAAAGACAAGATCGTGGCCTTGAATTTGGGGGTGATTTGGATTCGCAACCTACAAGATGAATACCTAGATCAATTTTTTCAAGCCGTCCTGCAATTGGAAACCGTGGAAGAATGCTATGATTTCTTTGAAGATGTAGCCACTGTAACAGAGATGAGGGCATTATCTCAAAGATTCCAGGTCGCGAAGATGTTAAAAGAAGGCTATACATACCAGGTCATAGAGGAAAGAACTGGTGCAAGCACGGCAACCATTAGTAGAGTGAAAAGATTTCTTCATTATGGTGCGGGCGGTTATGAAACAGTATTAAACAGGATAGAAAAACAAAGATAAATAAATTTGCCTGCATTGAAAAACAAACTGCATTAGGAAGAGTAATCTACGATTACTCTTCCTAATTTCGTTAAGGTGGGTGGTATCAGTTGCCATTAAATTTATCTGACTTGAATCAGGCCCAATATGAAGCAGTGACCGCAGCCGATGGACCAGTTTTGGTTTTAGCTGGTGCAGGGAGTGGAAAGACCAAAGTACTGACTTATCGTGTGGCATATCTTTTGGCTGAAAAGAAAGCGGACCCAGAAAATATTTTGGCTCTGACTTTTACTAATAAAGCTGCCATTGAAATGAAAGAACGAATCCATGAATTGGTGGAAACATCTCCCCCTGCCTGGGTTTCTACCTTCCATTCTGCGTGTGTTAGAATTTTGCGCCGTGAAATAGAAACACTCGGGTTTACGCGAGATTTTTTGATTTACGATACACGGGAAAAAAATAAAATCTTAAAAGACGTGATTAAAGAATTCAATTTGGATATTAAAAAATTTCCCCACCAAGCAGCCGCCAAAAAAGTATCCAGTATAAAAAATAATTTGAGGGATCCAAAAGAACTGACACATCCATACGATCAAATTTATCAAGCTTATCAGGAAAGATTGTACCGAGAAAATGCACTGGATTTTGATGATTTGATCAGGCAGTGTATAAAACTTTTTCAACAGTATCCCCATGTCTTAGAAAAATACCAGAAAAAATTTTGTTACCTTCTGGTAGATGAATTTCAAGATACCAATCCAGCGCAAAATCGCTTGATCATTTTACTGGCACCACCCCAGAAAAATGTGTTTGTGGTGGGAGATGATGATCAATCAATTTATCTTTTCAGGGGAGCTGATGTGACAAACATACTCGAATTTGAAAAAACCTTTCCCCAAACCCGGACAATTAAACTAGAAAAAAATTATCGCTCTACCCAGACTGTGTTGGATGCGGCCAATCAAGTGGTATCTAACAATCCAGGCAGGAAACCGAAACGTTTGTGGACGGACAAGGAACAAGGCCCACCTCTTAAATGCTTTCGGGCAGAAGATGACAGAGAAGAAGCGCATTTTGTAGCCAAAGAGATCCGGGATAACTGTCAACAGCTGCCTTTGATGGCGGTGCTGTACCGGACGAACGCCCAATCCAGGGTCTTAGAGGAAGCGCTTAAGCTGCAAGGCATCTCTTATACCGTAGTAGGCAACAAAGGGTTTTTTGATCGCAAAGAGGTTAAAGATATTTTGGCCTATTTAATGCTCATTCAATGCCCTTACGCAGACACACAATTGGAGCGGGTTATCAATGAACCCAAACGTGGTATAGGCAAAACAAGTTTGGATAAAATAAAACGATACGCTGAAAGCAAGGAACTTTCCCTGTTTGATGCCATGCAGAAAAAAGACTGCACGGCGTCTTTGAGTGGTAAAGCAAAGCAATCGGTAAATGCTTTTGTTGACTTGATTAAAAACTTTCAAAGTATGAGTGAATACCTGGGTATACAGGAACTGATAGAAGAAGTAGCTGAATCCACAGGTTATATTGATAAGCTTCGCCAAGAAAACACCAGGGAAGCAGAAGATCGCATTGCCAATATTCAAGAACTATATTCCATGGGGAAAGAATTGGAAGAACGAGGCGGGGATACCCTGGGCGAGTTTTTAACACACAATGCCTTATTAGGCGATATTGACACCTGGGAAGACGAAGATCAGGCCCAGGTGGTATTAATGACGCTGCACAGCGCCAAAGGATTGGAATTTCCTGGAGTATTTCTAACAGGTATGGAAGAAGGTTTATTTCCTCACTTTCGAGCTATTGATGACGAAGACTCTATGGAAGAAGAACGTCGTCTATGTTATGTGGGCATTACCCGGGCAGAGCAGGTGGTGTATCTGACTTGGGCTCAGACGCGAATGTTAAATGGTATGACCCGGTCAATGCCTCCTTCTAGGTTTATAGGTGAAATTAGTGATGCATTAAAAGAAACTCCCGGTTTTGCTACCACCCAGACTTCGACTGCTGGACGTAGTAAAGCTTTTGTAGATGAAGGCGGAAATGGCCGAGAAAAAAGTAGTTACGCCGAGCAAAATCTTATTGAAAGTCATTTAAGAGGGCCCGATAACTTAAAACAATGGGGGAACAAAAAGTACGGCTTTAATGATGCTGCCGATGTGACATTCAAGAGTGGAGACCATATAAAACATGCTAAATGGGGTGAAGGAAAAGTTTTAGAAGCAATGAAAGTTGCAGGGGACTGGATTTTAACTGTGCGCTTTGAAGCAGTAGGTGTAAAGAAATTGGCTGCTGGAATTGCTCCGATAGAAAAGGTTTAGCGAGGTGGAAATTTTGAATCGTCAAGAGGCAAAAGCCAGGATAGAAACATTGCGGGAAAAAATTGAATATCACAATCACCGTTATTATGCTTTAGATGATCCAGAGATAAGCGATGGGGAATATGATAACATGATGCGTGAACTCATTCAGTTAGAGGAAGCTTTTCCAGAAATGGTTACTCCCGATTCACCCTCTCAAAGAGTAGGGGGAGAGCCCCTAGACAAATTTAAAAAAGTTCCCCATGAAGTTCCCATGCTGAGTTTAGAAAATGCAGAGAGTCAGAATGATTTATTGGAGTTTCACCAACGGATACAAAAACAAGTCGATGTATCAACTATTAAATACGTATCAGAATTAAAAATAGATGGATTAGCCTTGTCGCTTACTTATGAGCACGGTAAATTAATCAGGGGAGCAACCCGGGGTGATGGTGTCACCGGTGAAGATATTACATCCAATGTTAGAACGGTCCGCTCGATCCCGCTCAGGCTTACAGACCCCATTAGTGCTGAAATAAGGGGTGAAGCATTTATGCCCAAGCACGCTTTTAAGCGATTAAATAGAAAGAAAGAAGAAAAAGGTGAAGCGCTGTTTGCGAATCCTCGAAATGCAGCTGCGGGTTCCTTAAGACAACTAGACCCTAAAGTGGCAGCAAGAAGGCATTTGGATTTTTTTGCTTACAGCGTAGCATGGATAAAGGGGGCTGACTTAGCCAATCATTTACAATCTTTAGAATATCTTAAAACACTAGGATTTAAAGTAAATTCTAATATCCGTTTATGCCAAAATATCGAAGAAATCCTCTCATTTTGTGAGTACTGGCAGTGGAGAAAAGAGGAATTGGATTATGAAATAGACGGGGTAGTCATAAAACTGAACGATTTTTCGTTACAGCGCTATCTAGGCTCTACCAGTAAAAGCCCGCGTTGGGCCATCGCTTATAAATTTCCTGCTGAGCAAGCTGAAACTCAAGTAAAAAATATATTTGTTAATGTGGGAAGAACGGGGGCTATTACTCCTGTAGCGGAGTTAAGCCCTGTCAGAATTGCCGGCTCAATGGTTCAAAGGGCGAGTCTGCATAACGAAGATATTCTAAGGCAAAAAGACGTCCGGATTGGTGATACTGTGATTGTCCAAAAAGCTGGGGATATCATTCCTGAAATTGTCAGGGTTAATAAATCATCTAGAACAGGCAGCGAAAAGCAATTTGAGTATCCACGCCATTGCCCTGAATGCGGCAGTCAAGCTAAGCGGCTCAACGACGAAGCCATTCTCCGGTGTATAAATCCGCGCTGTCCGGCACAATCCTTAGAAAGAATTATTCATTTTTGTTCTAGGGATGCCATGAACATAGAAGGTTTGGGAGAAAAAGTGGCAGCTAAATTATTTAAAAAAGGACTTGTAAATGACGTGGCAGATATTTATGATCTCAAAAAAGAAGATTTACTTGAATTAGAAGGGTTTGCCACTAAATCAGTGGAAAACTTATTGCAAGCCATTGAACACAGCAAATCAAATGACTTGAGTGCTTTGCTTTTCGGATTAGGAATACGATTGGTTGGAAGTCGAGCGGCAGAGTTGTTGGCCTATCATTTTGGAGATCTGTTCAGGTTAAAAGAGGCGTCTCACAAAGAGATCGAAGAAATTCCTGAAATAGGCCCTAAAATGGCTGATAGCATCGTGAGTTTTTTCAAACTGCCTGAAACCGAAATGTTAATCCATCGATTGAAAGAAGCACGCGTTAATATGAAGAGCTATGTCAGTCAAAAAGCGGAAGAAGAGGACAGCTGGTTAAACGGCAAAAAAATTGTCATCACAGGCAGTTTTGAAAATATGTCCCGGAGTCAGCTAAAACAAATATTAGAAAAATATGGGGCGAGGGTTACCAGTTCTGTTAGCGCCAATACGGATTATTTATTGATAGGTAAAAATCCAGGATCAAAACTGGAAAGAGCTAAGGAATTAGGAATTGGAATTTTGGAAATCGATGACATTGCTGATGAGGTTAACAATTAAATCGGCAAACAGGAGGTGTTATAGATATGAAGGTAAGTAGAGAAGAAGTGCTGCACGTGGCCGAATTAAGCCAATTAAATTTGGAAGAAGCGGAAGTTGAACAATTTCAAGAACAGCTCTCTCAAATAATAGACTGGCAGGAAAAAATGAACCAGTTGGATCTTAAAGGGCTGGACCCAATGATTCACGTACAAGACATGAAAAATGTAAGCAGGGAAGATCAAGAAGTTCCCTCTTTGACTAAAGATGAAACTTTCAAAAATGCACCTGCCGTTGAAGGGGATTATTTTAAAGTACCGCGAATAATTGAATGAAATGGGGTGTGATAATATGGAACTTTTTCGACTTGATCTCAGCACAGCAAAAGAAGGTCTTGCTAAAAAAGAATTTACAGCGGAAGCATTAATGCAATCTTACCTGGAACGCATTGATCAAACGGAATCCAATCTCCAGGCTTTTATAAGCACGCGCCATGAAGAAGCTTTGGAAGAGGCTAGAGAAGTGGACAAAAAGCGTCAGCGGGGTGAAACCGTAGGACCTTTAGGAGGCATACCGGTGGCGATAAAGGATAATATGAATACTACAGAACTAGAAACCACTTGTGCCTCTCAAATGTTGAAAAACTTTGTTTCTCCTTTTGATGCTACTGTGGTACAGAAACTTAAACAAGCTGGAGCTATCATTTTAGGTAAAACTAATTTAGATGAATTTGCTATGGGATCTTCTACAGAGAATTCTGCTTTTTTTACCACAAAAAATCCCTGGGATGTCACACGCGTTCCAGGCGGTTCAAGCGGAGGATCTGCGGCTAGTGTAGGCGGGTACCAGGTGCCCCTGGCACTTGGGTCTGACACAGGGGGTTCTATTCGGCAACCAGCTGCTTTTTGCGGTGTGGTAGGTATGAAACCTACTTATGGCCGCGTTTCAAGATATGGGCTGGTAGCTTTTGCTTCATCTTTAGATCAAATTGGTCCGCTTACAAGAACAGTGGCAGATACAGCAATATCTTTAGATATTATCAGTGGATACGATTTAATGGATTCCACATCGGTGAATAAAGCGGTGCCCGCCCATGTAGATTATTTAGATCAAGACATCGGCGACTTGACCATAGGGATTCCCGGGGAGTATTTTGGCCTTGTTAACGAGGAAGTTAAAACACCTGTAAAAGAAGCGATTGAAAAGTTAAAAACGGATGGTGGGGCGTTTCAAGACGTATCCTTGCCTACCACCGAGCATGCCTTGAGTGCGTACTATTTGATTGCACCGGCAGAGGCATCT